>CAZCAD010000035.1:0-9904 GCA_964496525.1 uncultured Flavobacteriales bacterium
GCTGACAAAGACGGGATTCATATTATCCGGCCCGAAAGGAGCAAGTTGTTTGAGCAGTCGATAAAACTTGGGAATCCCACCTCTTTGATTTTCAAAAATATCTCTAAAGTTAATTTCAGTGTCGATCTCTATTTCCGGAATCAGTTGATCATCGGTAATCGACTCCAGAGCGATTTCGTTGAAACGACTTCTAAAATCAGTTAATTTATCAGGCGCCATTGTCAGTCCGGCGGCGTAAAAATGTCCACCAAACTTTTCGAGTAAATCTGCACACTTATCAATCGCCTCGTAAATGTTAAATCCTTTTATGGACCGTGCCGAACCAACAATTTTTCCGTTTGATTTTGTTAATACAATCGTTGGACGATGATAATTTTCGATTAGTCTCGAAGCAACAATCCCGACAACTCCTTTGTGCCAGTCCTCCTTAAATACGACTGTCGACTTTAGCTGTTCAAACTCCTCCTGAAGTTGAATCATCTCAAGAGCCTCGCGAGTAATTTCACGATCCAGTCCTTTTCGAGTTTCATTATGAACGTTAATCAATTTTGAGATACCATCAACTTCCTCGTCAGTTTTGGCCAGTAATAACTCAACGGCTTTATTTCCTGTATCAATTCGACCGGCGGCATTAATTCTTGGTGCAAGGATAAAGACAACATCTCGCACAGAAAGCTCTCCGGTTTTATTTGCCAGTTCCAGTAATTTTCTAAAGCCAATCCGTGGATTTTTGTTCAGCAGTTGTAATCCCAATGAAGCAAGAATTCTATTCTCACCGGACATAGAAACGATATCTGCTCCGATACTTACCATAACCAGGTCCAGGAACTCAGCAATTTCTTTTGTATCACCGCCACGAGTAATATTTAAGGCTTGTACAAGTTTAAAACCTACTCCACAGCCGGAAAGTTCAGGAAAGGGGTAGGAACAGTTTTCCTGGCTTGGATTTAGAATAATTGCGTCAGGAAGCTCAGGAGCGGGAGTATGATGATCGCAAACGATGAAATCAGTTCCGTTTTCTTTTGCTAAGGCTATTTCATCAATTGCCTTAATTCCACAATCAAGTGCAATAACCAGGGTAAAGCTATTATCGATGGCGAATTCAACACCCTGTGTGGATATTCCATAACCTTCTTTATTTCGATCCGGTATATAATATCCAATCCGTTCATAATGGCGACTTAAATAACTGAAGACTAACGCTACAGCCGTTGTACCATCTACGTCATAGTCTCCATAAATCAATATATTTTCTTCAGAAGCAATCGCCTTTTCGATTCGATTTACCGCCTCGTCCATACCGAACATTTGAAAAGGATCATGAATATCATCCAAGTTTGGCCTGAAAAATGCTTTGGCTTTATCAAAGGTGTCAATTTCCCTTTGTCCCATTATATTGGCAATGGGTTTGGAAACTCCCAGTTCTTCTATCAACTTGATGATAGTTTCTTGTTGTGTTTCCTTTTTGATAACCCACCTTTTTTCCATAAGTTTGGTAAAATTTAATTTAAAAATGCTACGAATTTTAAATATAGTTTTTCTCTTGAGTGTGAGTGTTTCATTTGCTCAAAAAAAGTATGTTCATTTTTCTTTTGAATCATCCGAAACGAAATTCATTGGTGAGAAGGTGAAAGTGTTGGATGAAGAGCTTTATGGCGTTTATATTCCGGAAGCTCCGTCTGCCGAAATGGTGAAGATTATTATTGATCAAAGTGGTATTTACTATTTAAATGATAAGATGGAAAGATCGACAGACTTGTATACTACCTCCAGTGCCGATCATATTTTGTACAAAGACGAGACTAATTATTGGTTATTTAAGAAGAGCGAAGGCGCGAAGAGCTATCGATTGTTTAAAATGCAGTTAAGTCGAAAGGAATATAAATCGCGACTGAGTTATTTTGAACCGGTAATGATGGAAGAAGAGTTCGTTGAGGAGTTGATGGATTTTTACCATGAGGAAAAAGTAAAGGCAAAATATAAAGATGGAGTTGTGGCCCTAAAGGAAATTGATGAAGAAATGCTTGTTTATGTCGTAACGAGTACAGAAAAAAAGAGGTTTTCGACCGATCCTGCTTTTACTGTTTATGTCAAATCTCCGGATTGCATAAGCGGCAATATCATTGAGAAATTCGAAGACAATCAATTCGATGAATTAAAAATGACCGTTAAACCGGTGCATCAGGGAACGGGGCTGCAGGAGAAAATAGTGATCGACGCAAGTGGGATGTATTCTTGTACGGCGAGTGGAGACAATAAGAGTTACATTTTTAAACCGGATGATGCGAACTATATATTAAAGAAAATAGATCGTTATGGTTATGTAGCTCTAATTAAAACCGAAAACGAGTTTTATCGAATGATCATATTTAAACCTTCTAATAAACAGATTAGTTTTTCGGCCATTCGAGAAAATGCCGATCACGGTTTTTACTCGGAGTCGGAAAGTCGGGTTGCCAAAGGGGCGCGAGTTTACCTGCTTTGTGAATTAAACAAGTATTTGAAATATGGTATTGACAGAGCCGGAACCTACAACGGTACCCGTCTTCATTGGTAAATGACCATGCGTCTTCTCTTCCCTCCAGTGTTTTTTGTCTCCATGTCGATTTCTCTGACATGTTCGGGACAAAGCAGCCAGGATAATTTTTTCTCATTGTATTTTGAAAGTGACCAGGCAGACGGTATGGAACAAATTCGCACGGTCCCCGATCAGTTCTTTGGCGAGTTTAAATTAGTTGAGACAGAGCAAAATAGCTTAAGGGTGGCAGCCGGAGACATATTAAAGGTGGATGAGTCAGGAGTTTACATTGAAAAGAACCGCATTCTCAATATCTCAAGAGAAGAAATCAGGGAAAACTCTCAATATCTCGTTCGGGATGGATATCTACATGGAGTTCTGGAGGATGATTCGGTTCAGGTAGCACTGGATGGCGAATTATATTACTTCTTAATTCCGGTCAAAACATTTCTATTTGAAGCGATGAATGATCAGAATACAATCTCTAGTACAGGCCGATCAGGTCAATTTTTGGTCCTGAGTGAAGCGGAGAATGAATTCTATACTTCGATGATCATTGAATTTACGGCAGATGGTGTTCAGCTTAAAGAACTGGATCACGATTGCAAAAATTTTGACCTCAAGTCAGTTGAAGTGATTTCAGCTGAGCAGGGAGAGATAACAACTTACTATATCGAACCGAATGAGGATGAATGGAATAGAATTTTAGATTGTCATCTGGTTTATGATTCCTATTCGAAGTAAATTTTAGACGCTGCGCTAATAGAACAAAGAGCATAGATTTTATTTTGCTCAATGCTCAATGCTCAATGCTCTATGCTCTACAAGCTATACCGTTGCCGGTGTTGATCTTCTCAATATGAAGGCTGAAATCAAGGTGACAATAAACCCTAAAACGAATACTGTCATGAACATCAGGAAAAAATCGAACAAAGGATTCGCGGCCATTGTCATCATTTGATCAATCTCTTCAACTTGTGCTGTCAATTCCGCACCTTGAAATTTGGTCTCCAAATCCGCGACGTAGGAATCTCTGTACCGTTGAAAGAATTCAGGATCGATCATAGTAATATAAATGACATCAAATATTCCGAATAAGGCTGACGGGATAAGTGAGATCAATACTCCAAGTCCCAGACCTCTTTTGAAAGTGAGATTGCCATTCCCGACATTATCTCGATAAGATTTGATTCCGAAGAACACAAAAATTAGCGCGATAAACATCGATAGGTAGCCAACTATCTCTTGGGTAGCCATATCCAGACTTGAGATAGAGGTGAATAAATTAATACTGAACAGGCCAAGAATTACCAGGCTGCTGTAAAGTCCGAATTTTAGAACTGTCTTTTTCATAATAATTAAATTTTAAGATTCAGGACAAATCTATGGTCACTTTCCCGAAACACTTGAAAACACTGGTATGAAAAGAGTAGTACTAAAGTACTATTTTACCAATTTGAGTTCTTTCGACACCAAAATTGCCTGGGCCCTGCGATTCACATCCAGCTTCGAATAAATGTTCGAAATATGTGATTTCGTAGTACTTTCCGATATAAATAACTTTTCTGAAATCTCTTTATTTGACAATCCATTCACTAATTCTTGTAATACCTCGATTTCGCGTTTACTTAGATCGAGTTCATTTATTTTATCATAATTAATGGTGTCGGGGTCTTTTTCAAGAGCCTCCTTATTCCATTTCTTCCTGAAATATATTCCCAAACCAAAAAATGCTATTGCGGCAATAGAAATGACCAATTCAGACGAGATATCACCTTCAAAAACTCGATACTTGCCAAGTTGAAACAGAATAAGCAGCGATGCGATCAAAAGACCAAAGACGAGAATTGTTCTTTTCATTAGCTACTCAATTGTTTATTATTCCTCTTCTTTTTTGGTCTTATCTGAAGACGAGTCGTCGTCATCGTCATCATCATCATCATCATCATCATCATCATCGTCATCGCCTTTCTCAAACTTATCTTCAATTTTATCCGCAACTTCTTCAACCTGATCTTCAAATTTATCGGCATTGTCTTCTATTTCGTCCTTCACTTCTTTAACCGACGGAATAGTCATTTTTCCCGAATCTTTAACAAAGAAAGGAAGTAAGAGAGTGTCAAAAGCGGCAATCAATGAAAGGTACAGGCCATACTGTGGAGAATCATATTTATTCACAAGTT
This sequence comes from uncultured Flavobacteriales bacterium, assembly GCA_964496525.1. Lineage (GTDB taxonomy): Bacteria > Bacteroidota > Bacteroidia > Flavobacteriales_D > Crocinitomicaceae > JAKSBJ01. Next base: position 4,702 of record CAZCAD010000035.1, read on the forward strand.
GAATGGCGATTAATACAACAAAGAAAAGAACAAGTATACCTGATAGGGCCATGACCAGAATTTTCGGCGCACCAGAATCAATTGATTTTTCTCGATTTCCGATTAGGGCGAGAATGGCAATTACAACAAAAATTCCAATGGCAAGCCAGCCTCCCCAGAAATCGGTTCCTTTAAATTCAAAAATAAAAGCTCGTCTCCACGGCAAAAAAGCGGCTATAATTCCGAGAGCGGCTCCGGCTAAAACAAATATCCTTTCCTTATGCATTTTCTTAAAAATTGTTTCAGATAAAGCTAAAGAAAAAAGAAGAAGAAGGCACAGAAAAGATAATTAGCATCTTAGAACCGCATGAGGAAATCGAGCCTAATACTGCTATCCATAGTCATTCTGGGACATTCATCCAAATTTATGGCTCAGTTATCTGAAGATGAAAAAAGGGATTCTATTCGGATCACGTAAAGCCTCAGTTTCGAATGCCTGCCTGATTTTGCGGTCGGCGAAAAGAAACGAGCGAAAAAGATTCTTTATTCACTGGCATATCACGCGCAGGAAACGCTGGGTAAATTGCCTTTTGATTTAAAGTTTTTCTGTAAAAAACGAATAATGACGGGTCCTTTGGGTGGTTGTGATTCGTTAAACCGAAGTCGCTTTGACGCAATTCGCGAAGATTTTGATCGTCAGGGAACCTTTTTAGAGGTAATTACACGCCAAATTAAAAAACCCAACGCATTCCGATTCCATTTGCGTTGGCCCCAATATTAATTTGGGGATCAAAGTTCTTTTTCCTGTTTCTGGAGTGGAGTAATGTCATCGCGAAATCAAATGAAAAGAGAAAGGCTCCCTGAATAATCAGAGAGGTGCCGAAACCTCTGAGTTTATCCGAATTAGCGGTATCCCATTTGGCACGCTGAATCATTCGAACGCCACCGGTTATGTAAACGAAGTCAAAGGCCGTGTTGATCACAAAGAGCTTTTCCTTTTTAAGCTGAAGTTGATATGATTCTCCCAAGGTATGAGATTTAGGATCGTCATTTTTAGCACCGAAGTAGGATGGAATAGCCAAACCAAGATTAACAACATTGAATAAAATGTTCATCTGATGAAACCCTTTATAATACTCTCCCTTAGAAAGTAGGAGACCTGTTGTGCTTCCAATTAAATTAACTACAGCCCAACTGCCTAAAGTCACCATACCGCTCTTACTTAAGTTATTGCGCTTCTCATTAAAACTAACATAGTCCTGACCCTGTACCGGAGTACAAATGAGAAAGATTAAAGTAGAGCCAATGAGTTTCCGTAACATTATAATTTCAGTTTAAGACCATAACCTGTTGAAGTAACTGTCCATTCAACCATAGAATCGAATTTTTTCTTTCGATGACGACTGTGCAAAAAGGTCATGGTAGCATCAACGGCAAACAAAAATGCAGATTGGACAATTAAAGAGTTCCCAACTCCGGTAAAAATTTCTTCCTTTTCAGGATAATTGGGCCCAATTGTTTTGATAAGAAATCCGCTTGCTAAATAAAAGAGATCGAGACCGGTATTAAATAAATAGGTTTTCTCTTGCCTGATCTGACTTTGATAGGTTTGTTTTACATCGAAAGAGGAATTATAACTTTTCCTGGCTGCGAGATAACCGGGTACCGCAAATACCAGGTTAAAGCCATAATAGATCACATTCATCTGATGAAAACTCTTTGTTTGGACATTCTCAGAAAGCAGTATTCCGGGAATGCTGACACCTGCACCAATTATTGAAAGACCTCCGATTGTCAACCAGGCTTTCTTGTTGAAATTGTACATTTCCTTATTGTAGTTGCTTAAGGGAGAATTTAAATCTTGCGCCTTTGCTGGAAAATTGAAGCCAATAAGAAGAATTGCGATGAAGACAAATGTACGCATACAATAAATGTAAAAATTGTTTTGGACCTGCTACAGAATTCTTGCCAAATTCGAAGGACGGTAACAAAACTATATATTTGTCGTGAGCGATGAAAGTAGCTTACAGTCCGAATATATCGCTATGATCTATTGCCGGAAGACCATCGTTTTCCAATGGATAAATAGGAGTGTCTGGGCGGAGGTTACTCTAGTGTTTAGAGCACTAGTGCTCCAAAACCCAAATCTTTTAGTCGTCCAGGGATACCCAAATTAGGAAAACAACCGATTTTTTCCCAAAATGGGACAGAATTTACGCTGTGCCATCCTTTTAACTTACATTATATCAGCTACTTACGATTAGTGGCACTGTTCTTTATGCTATAATGGAGCATACAGATAAAAACTAAGGACATGACAAAGAAAGGAAAGATGTTACTCAAGAAAATTAACAAATCTAGATTGTCAAAACGACAAAAGGACGAACTAAAGAACAGGTTTAAGCTAATCCTTGAAGAGGAGGAAAAGGACGAAGAAGATTTTGAGGTCAAATCAAGATTTGTCCCGATATATAGTAGAGGTCGAAGATTAAGTATTCATATTTCATAGAGGGTCAGGTTTCCCCGCCGAGAAAAATTTCTTTGGCGGGGATTCCCATATGTGTTGAGTATATGCTCAATGGTCATCATCAACGTCCCATCATCATAGGTGTCAGGTCGGAGAAACACCAAATAATTGCGTTGGGAAACCGACTATGATTCAATTTATGGCATAATCCAATTAGCGCTTTGCTTGTGACTTCGTTAGGAAACTCCTATCCCATTTTGAGAATTATTATTTCTTACTTGTTCCCGCAATGGGATAAACAATTGAATGTATGAATGAATTTAAGATACACATCGTCGAAGATGACAAATGGTATTCTGAATTGCTGAAACATCATTTGGAGTTAAATCCGGAATATAATGTACGGATATTTCAGGATGGAGAGACTTTTCTAAAATCACTAAATGACAGGCCTAATGTCGTTTGTTTGGATTATTCAATTCCGGATATAAATGGTGCCGATTTATTGAAGAAGATAAAAAGTGAATTACCTGACACCTCGGTCATAATTATTTCAGGTCAGGATGATGTAGGCACAGCAATTTCATTATTACGTTCGGGAGCTTATGACTATTTGATAAAGGATGAGAATACCAAGGATCGTCTTTGGAAGACTATTATTAATATCCGCGAGTCTGATAGTCTGAAGAAAGAGGTTAAGCAATTGAAGAAAGAAGTTGGAAACCGCTATTCGGACAATCAGAATTTAATAGGCGCGAGTCTCGGAATGCAAAAAGTGAAAATCTTGATCAAGAAGGCTAGTCAGGTTGATATAACAGTCAGTGTTACCGGTGAAACAGGGACCGGAAAGGAAGTAGTCGCTAAGTCCATACACTATACATCAAGAGTCGGCGGTTTATTCGTTGCCGTAAATGTAGCGGCGATTCCAAGGGATCTCATCGAAAGTGAGCTGTTTGGGCATGAGAAAGGAGCTTTCACGGGTGCTGACAGTCGAAGAATTGGAAAGTTCGAAGAAGCGAATGGAGGAACTTTGTTTTTGGATGAGATTGGAGAAATGGATCCAGCTATGCAATCACGATTACTTAGGGCATTGCAAGAAAGAGAAATTGTTCGATTGGGAAGTAATAAAACCATTCCAATTAACGCTAGAATAATAACAGCAACGCACAGAAATCTGGCTGATGAAGTCAATGAAGGAAATTTTAGAGAAGACCTTTACTATCGATTAATTGGTCTTCCAATAGAACTTCCACCACTCAGAGAGAGAGCAACAGACATTAAGGTTTTGGCAAATTATTTTCTCGAGAATTTCGCCTCAGAGAACAAGGCAGAGATTAAAAAACTATCAGGGGAGGCCACCCAAAAATTATCATCTTATCCGTATCCCGGAAATGTCAGAGAGCTAAAAGCAATTATTGACTTAGCGGCAGTAATGACTGAAGGAGACATCATAGAAGCAGAGGACATCACCTTTCATTCTTCAGGCCCTGCCTTAACCAACATAATGAATGATAAGTTATCACTCAAGGCGTATATGGCCAGGATCGTGCAGCATTACCTCGATGAGAACGACAAGAATGTTTTGGCTGTAGCAAGAAAACTGCAAGTTGGAAAATCAACAATCTACAGAATGATTCAAAATAGGGAAGTAGCGATATAATGATTTGTTCAAAGTCGAATTAATAGAATGTACTTAAACGAAAACATAGACGACAAGGACAAGGACAATAAGAACAGTACTTTGCTGTCTCTTGAAAAAAAAGCGCTACAGCTTCATCATGAGAATCGGAAACTTAAATCCGAAAATGAACTTCTCGAACTTGAACTGACAGAGATGCATCGCACGGTGGGTGAAATTGCAAAATTTCCAGAGCAAAATCCATCGCCGGTAATACGTGTATCCAAAAATGGAAAAACTTTGTTTTGCAATATGGCGGGCAAGGCTATTTTGAAAGAGTTAAGAAATGGTTCAATGGTTCAACAAAAAAAGCTGTTTTTTGAGTTTGTCCAACAAGTGCTTAGCCATAAAGAACCCGCATATGAAAATTTCCAAGTCAAAGAAAGGTACTATCATTTCGCCTTTATTCCGATTGTTGAAGAGGGCTATGTGAACATTTATGGCGCTGACATTTCCAAACAAATAAGTGCTGAGGAAGCCATCAAACGAAGCGAGCATAAATTCAGACAACTTGTTGAAGGGGGAAATGACATTATTTATCAGACCGAATTGCAAGGTCACTTTACTTATGTCAATCCTGTCGCGGTTGAACTCACAGAGTATTCGGAGGAAGAACTGTTGAGGATGCATTTTACGGATTTGATCCATCCGGATGTACGTGAAGAGTTAGTGGAATTCTATGCGAATCAGGTTCGTCAAATGATTCCGACCACATATAAGGAATTCCCGATTATGACCAAATCAGGGGAAACTTTGTGGCTCGGTCAAAAAGTCAATATTATATTGGAGAAGGATTTGGTGGTGGGCTCTATTTCATTGGCCAGGGATATAACTAAACGTCGATACAGTGATCAGATCATCCGAAACAATGAGGAAAAATATCGATCTATTCTTGAAAATATGGAGTTGGGTCTATTGGAAGTTGACTTGGAAAATAAAATATCCAGGGCATATCCGAAATTTTGCGAATTATGTGGCTACTCGGAAGAAGAATTGATTGGCAGGGAACCCGAAGAATTTTTACTTCACAAAGATTCCGTTGATATCATGAGAGGTCAGGAAGTCTTCCGAAAAAAGGG
>CAZCAD010000035.1:9916-13888 GCA_964496525.1 uncultured Flavobacteriales bacterium
TGTAAAGGCGGAGGATATAGGTGGGTCGTAATTTCCGGAGCTCCGTTTAATGGCGTGAACGGAAAGCCTTTAGGAACTATTGGGATACATCTGGATATTACAGAACGGAAGAAGTTAGAAGAAGATTTAACCCGTGCAAATGAAATCGCTAATGCCTCATCCAAAGCCAAGGAACTTTTCCTGGCGAATATGAGTCATGAGATTCGTACGCCACTTAACGCGGTTATCGGTGTCACTCAATTAATGGCGAGATCCGAACTAAATGAGTCACAAGAAAATTATATCCAGACAATTTCCAAATCTGCCGATAACTTATTATTACTTGTCAATAATATTCTTGATTTGTCCAAAATTGAGGCAGACGGAGTTGAACTCGAATTTGTACCGTTTAACTTAATTTCGACACTCGACAGCACGGTTTCATCATTGAATTATTTAGCTAAGTCAAAGGGACTTTCGTTGAAACTTATCACGAATGAAAGGCTCAATTCTCACTATGAAGGTGATGCACTTCGTTTGTCTCAAATTCTCATTAATTTGACAAATAATGCGATTAAGTTTACGGAACAAGGTAATGTACAGATTGTTGTTGAAGCTAGCGAATCTGAAGACGGTTATCATGAGATCAGGTTTAAAATAATTGATTCCGGAATCGGAATTCGTCCAGAGGCGATCAAAACAATATTTGAAGGATTTATGCAGGCAAGGCAAGATACGAGTCGGAAATATGGAGGTACTGGATTAGGGCTGAGTATTTGCAAAGACCTGGTGGCTCTTTTTGATTCTGAACTAAAGGTTAAGAGTGAAGTCGCGAAAGGTTCAACATTTTATTTTACGTTAAAACTGAAATTGGCGAATGAGATTATTGAAGAACACCAAGAGGTCGAGGAAAGACTAATCGATTGGGAAAATGTCACGATTCTTGTAGCAGAGGATAATGAGGTCAATCAATTTGTAGCCATAAGCCTCATTGAAAACTGGGGAGCAAAAACTCTGTTGGCGACTAATGGAATAGAGGCCATTGAGAAAATTGAACAGCATCCGGAAATTGATATTGTGTTGATGGATATGCAGATGCCGGAAATGGATGGTGTTTCAGCAACAAAAGAGATTCGTTCGAAACTAAAAAGTGATGTTCCGATAATCGCCCTTACAGCTAATGCAATAAAGGGAGATAAGGAAAAATGTAAAGAAGCCGGCATGGATGGTTATATGTCGAAGCCATTTAAAGATGAAGTCTTGAGACACGAAATATCCAAAGCACTTGACGATTCGTATTTGTTGAAAGAAGGCCTGCCGACTCAAAAGGAGCTGATCCTGGTGCCGGACAGAATCGAAGAAATGGCTGCTGGAAATGAAGTATTTAAGATTAAGATGCTGAGACTATTTTTAAAAGAAGGTTATGCACATTTAGTGATACTTGAGCGAGAAACTGAAGTAGTGAAACTAAGTGAAACAGCACATAAAATGAAACCCTCCATCGACTATTTGGCGACCAGGGAAACAAGAGATCTCGTTCGAAAAATTGAGAATCAGGAGTTTATTTCTAATCCTTCCATTCTTCAAACTTATACCAAAAACTTCAGTCAGCTTCTTTCTGAAATAGAGGCCGAACTCAATTCCTAATTTTGGAATTTGTCCCATTTCGGGAAAATCACGGCCTCCCATTATTTCGTATAGAACTCTAAAACAGTTAGTTATACTTTGTGGTATGGTTTAGGCGTATATAAAAGCGAATAACACCAAACGAAATGAATATTCGGAAAATATTGATAGTAGAAGACAATCATTTCTACGGAAATTTACTCAAAACCAAGCTCGAAAAACTATCCAATGCAAAGATATTTTTTGTTGAAAAGGGTGAAGAAGTAATTAACATCACCAATATTCAACCGGATCTTATTTTTCTGGACTACCGCTTGGGCAATATGAATGGAATTGATGTACTCAAAGAAGTCAAGTCAACCTATCCGGATATTCATGTGGTTATGTTATCGGGACAGGAGAATATCACTGTTGCGGTGGATTCAATGAAGTACGGGGCGACGGATTATCTGATTAAAGGGAAAGATGATGATGACGATGGTTTGTTGAGGATACTAAACGACTGTGAACTCAGCAGACCTCAGAGAAAAGAACAGGAGGGTGATTGAGAAATTTTTCCCTGATCAAAGTATCTTCAATCCAAATAGTCAAGAAGCCATTCAACTGCTTCATCTTCCGACTTAAAAAACTTAGTTGGCACCGATGGTTTTTGAAATTTCAGATAAAAATTGGCCAAGATTTTCTGAGCCATTGAAGAAATAACCACTGCATCTGCTTTTCCAAATTCATTCGCTTCCTCAGCAACATATTCCAAAACGTCTCTATCGGCCATTGCAAATTCGGCGAAGATGATTAAATGAGGAACCTTTTTTCCTTCACCCAATTTTAGGTAAGCTTCAAGCAAATATTTGGCATCTTCGATTCGCACGTCACAATCGTTCTTTACTCTGGTCTGAATGATTCCGTCAGATCGTAATGACATAATTGCACAGTTAATTTCAACTTGGTCTAATATCTCAACTTCTTTTTTGATAAATGATGATTTGAGAGCGTAGCAGCGACTCCTTTAAAAATAGTAAAAATCAGGATACGATTTCCATTACCGTGATTTCAGGCAATATTCCAATTCGTCCGGGATAACCAATAAATCCATAACCTCGGTTGACGTAGAGATATTGATTTTCTTCCTGATACAGACCCGCCCATTTCTTATAGCGAAGTGAAATCGGGCTCCATTTAAAGCCACCGGTTTCTATTCCCATTTGAGCGCCGTGTGTGTGACCGCTAAAGGTGATGTCGATATCCTGGTAATACTTTCGGACTTGCTCATCCCAATGCGTCGGATCGTGTGAGAGCAACAATTTAACCGGCCCTTCAGATCCTTGATAAGCTTTCGCCAAATCTCCATGTTGATGAAATCCGGCACCCCAATTTTCAACACCGATCAGGCAAATTTTATCTTTGCCTCTTTCCAAATAAACGTGTTCGTCCAACAGTAATCTCCAGCCCAACTCTGCATGAACTTCCTTTAAGCGTTCGAAATTCTTAGCCTTGGCTTCTTCGCTTTCCCAAGTCCTGTAATCACCATAATCATGATTGCCAAAAATTGAAAAGACACCCATTGGTGCTTCGAGACGTGAGAAAATATCCATATAGTCGTCCATCTCGTCAGCAGAATCATTGACCAAATCACCGGTAAAAAAGATGACATCAGCATTTTGTTCGAGAATCATATCCACTCCTCGATTGACGGCATCATAATCGTAAAAACTACCACTGTGGATATCTGATATTTGCACAATCTTCAATCCATCAAATGACTGGGGAAGATTCGGTAATTTGACTGTTTCCTTTCGAACTTTATAATTATATGCGCCAGAAATCATTCCATAAGTATAACTGACCAATGGTATTGCCGCAGCTGCCATTCCTGCCTTTAGCATAAAATCTGAGCGCGAGATTCCCTCCCCTGCCGCACGGGTCGAAGTGCCAAAAGATTCTTTGATCCATATAAAAAGTCGTCTTCCATCATCTCCTAAAAGGAAGATGCAGAATACGAGCTTGGTAAACAGATTAATCATAACAAAGGCGAAAAAGAAATTGCGCAGAACTTTACCAAATCCACCAAACCCAAACATGATAATCAAGGAGCTCACGGATATCCCCAATAAGGTGAAAAAGCTGATTCGCGCCGTCATCCTCAACCAGGGAGACCAATTATTCCATCGCGATTTTAGCCCGTAATAGGCATAAAGCTCCAATGCTGCAAGCACCAGGATGACAATGATCAGGAAGATGACAAAACGCGACATATGATGCATTTGATGTGTAGACGGCTGAGTCCTTACAATATTTTATTTTTAGATGATAGGTGTTGGATGTTGGGCTTCTTCGATAAATCGTTTCAGGCTTTCTAGTCGCTCAATC
>CAZCAD010000036.1:0-13794 GCA_964496525.1 uncultured Flavobacteriales bacterium
TTTGGCGAGTTCGAGCAGTTTTTTGGGGCTGAAAGTCCCGTATCGCAAACTGTAATATGTGTGCGTGTTGAGGTACACCGTTTCGTATTGTTGCTGCTGTTTCTACCAAAATTTCCGCGGGATTAAACGGATGATTTATTTTACGCTTTTAGTTTGGTGGGGTTGAAACCCCACCTTATTTATTTTCCTATCCGTCATGGGATGAATCCCATGACTCAAATGAACGTCTATTTCAAATATCAGCTTGCCTTTGAAACAATTTTTTTCCAATAATCAGCTTCCATTTCTTCTACCTTAGCATGATGTTTTTTCTGATTTTGGATATAATGGGTTACAACACCCACTTGGTGATGACTTACTGAAAATACCGCGTAGCCTCTTTGCCATGCAAACTTCTCAGCTGTGAGTTTTTGTTGATTGATCCAAAATGAAGAAGCTCCTTTTATTTGTTTAGCAATTTCCGATGAGGATAGGTCGCGTCTACCACTAAACAGCAGATGCACGTGATCCGGCATTCCATTAATGGCAATGACAACACAATTCATTTTCTGTAGTTCTGTTTTCAAAAAAGCATAAACTTTCTTTTCAATCGAATAATCAATTTGAAGATCTCTGCATTTTGTTGCAAAAACCATATGAACGATCAAATTGGAATAAGAATTACCCATTTATAATTTATTTTTTGTATTGGTATCTGTCTGCCCGGTGGGGTTTCAACCCCACTAGCAATTATTTTATTAGCTGCGGGATTCATCCTGCAGCAAGCAAGCAAGGCTTCAGTGTGGTCAAGTGCTTTTTTCCTAAGCATTACAAACGTTCTCATGATTGCAATATTCATCTCCTTCGCTCTTTTACTTTTTAAAACACTGGATAACATTGCCACCCCCGATTCCGTAAAAACGAATGGTTTAGCCCCACCTAAGCTTTGTTTAGAAGGTATCACATTTTGTGATACCATAAGCTTTATCTCGTCCTCAGTCAAAAATGAACATAAAATCATCCGGAAATAAATCCATATTTCTACGAACAGCTTGTTTAAGTGCCCTGTTCTCTACATTATATAATTCTGATAAGTGAACATCCAGCATCACCTTTTCCCCTCGTAAGACAATTATTTTATGGACAATATTCTCTTCGGGAATTATCAAGTCTTTTCTCATAGTAGTAGCACTCCAAAACTACGAATAATTAATCAAAATCAAGACTAAAAAATAATCAAAAATACACAAATACTCCAGAAGTAACTGATAATCAATAAAATAAGAAGTAAATATTTTTCAACAAAATAAAGTGAGTAGAGCCGCCAAACGTACTCAAATCGCCTACGGCATTATCGGAGGTTCAAGGTCCAACCCTAGCGTTTTATTCAGTTTTTTAATAAAGTAAGCAGAAAGTAAAGGAGACTCTTTTTCTACGTTTTGGTGAACGAAAAAATTAATCTCATCGATACCATCATCTACCCACTCCTTAATTCGAGCAACCCAATCATCCAAACGGGTATAATCTGATTTATGATTAGCACCATTGTATCGAATAAAAGTCTTTGTATTTGTATGACGCATGTGCAACAGATCTCTTCGGCCGGCTGTATCGCAAATAATATTCGTCACACCATGAGTTTCAAAGAGCCCATACAAGTCATTTGCGATGGCCGAATCATTATACCAATCTGTATGTCTCAATTCAATTGCAATGGGGATATTTTTTGGCCAATACTCCACAAACCGAACAACCCTATCAAAATCTTTTGGAGCAAAATTGCCGATCATTTGCAAAAAAACCATTCCCAATTTATCATCCAGATGGGATACGTTATGCGTATAACGATCAACCAATTCTTCCACTTCATTTAGTCGCTTAAATTGACTAATGTCTTGTGTTATCTTCGGGAAAAACTTAAAACCGTCGGGAGTTTTGTCTTTCCACTTTTCAAATTGCTCAGGTGGAAAGAGACGATAGAAAGTTGCATTAAGTTCAATGCTATTAAACTGAGTAGAATAGTACTCAAGTTCATCCTTGGTTCCGTGCGGATAAAATCCCTTGAGATCCGCTCTGTTCCATTTTGCACAACCGATGTAAAAAATCGTATTCTTATTACTTCCATAAGTTGAAAGAACCCTGGAATTTTCATGATGGTCATCAGGTAACGTAAAATCTACACCTCCGGGGTGATCAACACTTCCAAATTTCATAAAGACTTTTTTTATCTTCTAAATATCGCGAATAACCAATCGAGCCGTTTCTCTGGATTTTTGTTCCAAAAAAACCTTCTTCAAAGTAGTCAGGCGTTCTAACGTCTCATCATCATAGTGACGAATAGTCACCAATTCCATATTCTCATTGTATTTCACGGTGTAGTCCTTCTTGAAATGATTCATCATTGATTCAAGGTCCACTTGTTTTTGATCAACGCAAAAAGAGAAACTTACGGCCGAGCTTTGCATGATGTTAATACGAATCCGATTCGTGTTTAGATAGTGAAAAATCTCTTCCAGATTCTCTTCCATAATAAATGAGAAATCCCTTGGAATAAGAGATATCAGGACTTGATCCATCTTGAAAATAAAAGATGGGATACTATTATCGTAGGCCGTTGATTCTTGAATCACGGATCCACTTGCATCAGGATTTACAAATGATCGAATATGCAGAGGAATACTTTTTCGTTTTAACGGCTGAATAGTCTTCGGGTGAATCACCGAGGCACCAAAGTAAGCCAGCTCGATCGCCTCCCGAAAAGAAATTTTTTCAAGCAACACCGTATTGTCAAAAAACTTAGGATCGGCATTCAACATTCCCGGCACATCCTTCCAGATCGTAACATCATCAGCTTCCATTATATAAGCCAAAATCGCCGCGGTAAAATCAGATCCTTCTCTTCCGAGCGTAGTTGTAAAACCCTCAGAAGTGTGGCCAACAAAGCCCTGAGTAACAGCTAATTTCTTTCCGCTGTCGAAGATTGACATCAGACGTTGCATTACTAACTCTTCGGATTTCTCCCAATCAACTCGGGCTTCCCGATAACGATCATTGGTTCGAATAATCTCTCTCGCGTCGATCCATTCAACTGCATATTCCATTTCATTCAAATATCCCGAAATAATTTTAGTTGATAAGACTTCTCCGAAGGAGACAATTTGGTCGTACTCAAAATTGAAATTGTCGGACACAGATCCATCGCATTTAGACCTAAGTGATTCAATTGCTGCATTTATTTCTGATCGTATAACATCACCATTTTCCGGAAAAAGCTCATTGACAATTTCAAGATGGAAATCCTGAATTTCTACAATCTTCTGCTGAGTCGAATCTCCGTTCCAAAAGGCCTTGCAAAGATCTTCAAATGCGTTTGTCATTTTGGCCATTGCAGAAACAACCACGACCAACTGTTCATCCTGATAGCGATCAAGAATGTTAGCCACATTTTTTACCGCCTCTGCATCTTTAACCGATGCTCCTCCAAATTTAAAGACACGCATTGTCAATTCCTCCAAAATTAATGACTGCGAAATTAGAAGTATTGCCCTTATAAGCCGGTAAAACGGGTAGTTTTATATTAATTATCACGATTCATTGATTATTTGTGAATTTTAAACTAGCAGACGTTCGATCATCAATGCGAATTCCATATCTTTCTTTCGTATTCAGTATTGGGAATGGATTATGGCTGCTGAGCTAGAGCAATATTTCGCGAATCATGATTTTGTCAAGCGAACCGTTTTGCAAATTGAAAAGGATTTAAGCGGACTGTGTGATTTACGTCTTGATTCGAGTGAAATTGGTTCTGATCCTTTGAAAACTCTGGAAGTGTATCTTTTGAATGTTTTAGAGGAGTTGTTGAATTCTCCAAATCAGAAATTGGCTCAATTCATCTATAAAGTTGACCTTCCACAAGAGAAATTTGAACAATTACTTGTCGTCAGGGACATGCAAGAATTGGCGCATGAAATAATCCGTCGAGAAGCCCAAAAAGTTTATCTAAGGAAGAAATTTGCGAATTAGTCGATAAGTTTATGAAAACTTCTGTTGTAATTATTTAATTTTTAGCTTTGTACAAGACCCCAGGCATAAGAAAAAATGGATAAATTTAGTTACGTTGGAAATGGTGATGTGAATGCCATTGATGCGATGTATGATAGATATGTGGCAGATCCCAATTCTGTTGATATTCAGTGGGCCAGATTCTTTGAAGGAGTTGATTTTGCAAAGACTGATTTTGAGGGTGATGGTAGTTCCGAAGATTTCCAGCGAGAACTAAAGGTTCTTAATCTAATTGTCGGTTATCGATTTAGAGGGCATTTGTTTACCAAAACCAATCCCGTTCGAAGACGAAGAACGTATACTCCAACACTCGATATTTCAAATTTTGATCTGGAAGAGAAAGACTTAAACACGGTTTTTCAATCCGGAACTGCAATCGGTATCGGTGCTGCAACTTTACAAGAAATTATTACTCACCTGGAGGGCACCTATTGCAGGACAGTAGGAATCGAATACAATTACATTAGAGATATTGTCAGATTGACATGGTTGAGAGAGCACATTGAGGTCTCTAATCGACCGAAAATAGACAAGGAAAAGAAGCTCGATATATTCAAAAAACTTAGTAATGCCAGTGTTTTCGAACAATTTTTGCACAAGAAGTATGTAGGGCAGAAGAGGTTTTCACTTGAAGGAGGAGAAGCATTGATCCCGGCATTGGATGAAATAATACAATCGGGAGCTGAGCTAGGCGTTAGCGAATTCATTTTGGGAATGGCGCATCGTGGCCGATTGAGTACCCTGGTAAACATAATGGGTAAACCCGTTCAGGCCCTCTTCAATGAATTTGACGGGAAGGATTGGGATTCGGAGGACTCCTTTGACGGTGATGTTAAATATCATTTAGGAATGTCCTCTAAAGTGGAGACGAGATCAGGTAAGAGTGTGCATTTAACGATGGCGCCTAATCCGTCGCACCTTGAAGCGGTTGATCCTGTGGTTGAAGGAATTGTTAGGGCGAAAATTGATTTGATTCACGATGAAGAACATAGAGTAATGCCAATTTTGGTTCATGGCGATGCTGCTGTGGCAGGTCAGGGTGTTGTTTACGAAGTTCTTCAGATGGCCGGTTTGGATGGTTATCGAACAGGAGGGACTATTCATATAGTCGTAAACAATCAGGTTGGATTTACTACGAATTATGTGGATGCAAGAACATCGACTTATTGTACAGATATTGCTAAGACTACCCTATGTCCGGTTTTCCACGTGAATGGTGATGATGTTGAGGCGATGGTTCAGACTGTGCGAATTGCAATTGAGTATAGGCAGAAGTTTCACCGGGACGTTTTTATTGATCTTCTCTGTTATAGAAAGTATGGACATAATGAAGGAGACGAGCCTAAATTTACGCAGCCCACCTTGTATAAAATTATTGCCAAGCATCCGAATCCGCGAGAAATTTATTTGAAACAACTCATTTCTGAGGGAGTAATTGACGGGGCTCAAGCTGAGAAATTGGAGGATGACTTCTTAGCTCATCTGGATAAGTCTTACGAGGAATCCAGGAAAGATAAGAAAGCTGTGGTCCTGAACTTTCTCCAAAATACCTGGGAGGGATATCGACATGGCAAGCCTGAAGATTTTGACAGTTCGCCATCGACACGAGTTACTAAGAAAAAGATTATTGATCTGGGAACGGCGCTTGCTACTTTACCTGAAGGCAAAAACTATTTTAGAAAGATCAAGAAATTACTTCAGGATCGCCTGGATCAATTGAAAGAAGATTCAATTGATTGGGGAATGGCAGAAATGTTGGCGTATGCTACCTTGCTTGATGAGGGACATAATATTCGATTTTCAGGACAGGACGTTGAAAGAGGAACTTTCTCACATCGTCATGCTGTAGTGAAAACGGAAGACGATGAAGCAGAAGTAATTACACTGAATTTGCTAAGTAAAAAGCAAGGTAAGTTTACTATTTACAACTCTCACTTATCAGAGTACGGCGTTTTGGGATTTGAATATGGATACTCACTGGCCAATCCAAATGGATTAACGATATGGGAAGCTCAATTTGGGGACTTTTACAACGGTGCGCAAATAATGGTTGACCAGTTCATTTCATCGGGAGAGGATAAATGGACGGTGCAATCAGGGCTGGTTATGCTACTTCCTCATGGCTATGAGGGTATGGGTGGAGAACACTCCTCAGCTCGAATCGAGCGATTCTTGCAACAATGCGCCGATTTGAACTGGCAGATTTGTAATCCAACTACACCTGCTAATCATTTCCACATGCTCAGGAGACAATTACATCGGGAATTTAGAAAACCTCTGATCGCTTTTTCTCCGAAAAACTTATTGAGGAATCCGCTTGCAATGTCGAAAATAGATGACTTTACAAAAACTCCTTCTTTTCAGGAAGTTATAGATGACGATGTAGCAAAGACAAATGTTGAGACAATTGTGCTTTGTTCAGGTAAGTTTTATTACGAAGCCAAGGAAAAGGTGAAAGAAAAAGGTTTGAAGAATGTTGCTTTTATCCGTTTGGAGCAGCTTTATCCATTACCGGAAAAGCAGCTTGACAAAGTTCTGAGTGGGTATAAAAAAGCCAAGAAATTTATTTGGGCCCAGGAAGAACCTGAGAATATGGGCGCCTGGGCATTTATGGCTTTGGAGCTTAAAAAATATAATTTACGATTGGTATCAAGGCCATCATCAGCCGCACCGGCTGCAGGTTCGGCCGAGCTTCATAAAAAGCGATTGAAGGCCCTATTTAAAAGTTTAATTACAGCGATTGAAGCAAAATAGAAAGATATGTCAGTGTTAGAAATGAAAGTTCCCTCACCGGGAGAATCGATCTTAGAAGTTGAAATTGCAACCTGGCTGGTTGAGGAAGGCGATTACGTCGAGAAAGATCAGGCCATCGCCGAGGTTGATTCGGACAAAGCGACTTTGGAATTACCTGCTGAAGCCTCGGGAACAATTACGTTCAAGGCCGAGGAAGGGGATGCGGTTGCGGTAGGAGCGGTGGTGTGTCTGATCGATACTACAGCTGAGAAGCCCGCTGATTTTGAATCAAAAGAGGCAGTAGTTGCTGAAGTTGTAGAAGAAAAATCCGACTCTCCTCCTGGGGCAGATTCGTCGGATAAGAAGGAAGAAGCAAAGGCAGCAGATTCGGTCAAGGTGGAATCCAAACCACCGACAAACGGTTCTCAAAAAACTTATGCTACCGGAACTCCGTCCATTGCTGCGAAAAAGATCATGGACGAGAATGGTATTTCGGCATCACAAATTGCCGGAACCGGTAAAGACGGTCGGATCACAAAACAAGATGTAGTAGCTGCCATGGCTGCGGGATTTTCAGCAGAAGCGGCTCAGGGGTGGGGTGGAACCAGAGAAACCAGCACCAAGAAAATGTCCATGCTGCGTCGTAAAGTTGCGGAGCGTTTAGTCGCCGTGAAAAATGAAACAGCCATGTTGACAACCTTCAATGAAGTCGATATGAAACCGATCATGGACATCCGAACCAAGTACAAAAAAGCATTTGGAGAACATCATGATATCGGCCTGGGCTTTATGTCATTTTTTACGAAGGCTTGCACAGAGGCGATTAACGCATTCCCTTCCATTAACGCTCAGGTTGATGGTAAGCAGATGATCCTTCATGACTACTGTGATGTGGGAATAGCCGTTTCATCACCCAAAGGCCTAATGGTTCCGGTTGTCCGAAACGCCGAGCAAATGAGCTTGGCCGAAATCGAAAGAGAAATCAAAAGATTGGCCATAAGAGCCAGGGACGCAGAGTTGACTCCCGATGAGATGACAGGAGGAACATTCACCATTACGAATGGCGGTGTTTTTGGATCAATGTTATCTACACCAATCATCAATCCGCCTCAATCGGCGATTCTTGGAATGCATAACATCGTTGAGCGTCCTGTAGTTATTGAGGGAGAAATAGTGGTTCGACCGGTAATGTTTGTAGCACTTTCTTATGATCACAGAATCGTGGATGGAAAAGAGTCGGTTAGCTTTCTTTACAAAGTGAAAGAGATGTTGGAAGATCCTGAAAAAATGATCTTTGGGGGTAAAGAGCCGATTCAGGTTTTATTGGGGCTTTAGAACCTGTTCTTAGCCTGAATAATTCATGTTAGATCAAACTGTACTTTTTCCCCGGCATGGATTTTATCATGCCCTTCATTTCCAGATTGAATAAATGCATGCATAAAACACTGTTTGTCATTTCAGCAGCGAAGCACAGATTATCAATATCGATCGCTCCCTTATCTCTCAAAATTGCGACCAGTTTCTCTTCCTCCTCTGTCATTTCAACGAATAGCTGAGTTTGAGAATCGTCTGATTTTTCGTTGATTTCCCAGCCAAGAATGTTCAGCATATCCTCAGCGCAGGTGATGAGGTGAGCGCGATCTCTTCGAATTAAGTTATTGCATCCTTTGGATTGTTCCTGATCTACATTTCCCGGAAAGGCGAAGACATCTCGATTATAATCATTCGCCAGGTTTGCAGTAATTAGCGATCCTCCCGCTTCAGCGCTTTCAACTATGATCGTGGCCTCACAAAGTCCGGCGACAATTCTATTTCTCCTTGGGAAGTGAGCGGGATCTCCCGGTGTTTTGGAAATAAATTCTGTGACCAAACCTCCGGATTCCAACATCGATTTTGCCAAATTCCGATGTGCTGCCGGATACATGGAATCCAAACCATGACCCAAGACGGCAACGGTTGGAAGACCATATTTCAATGCAGCCTCGTGAGCCGACTTGTCTATTCCGTGCGCCAGACCACTGACAATTTGAATGTCCATATCGGTGAGCCCGCTAACCAAAGCGCCAACCATTCTTTTTCCATATAAGGTTGCTTTACGAGTCCCGACGATGGCAATATTCTTTCGATTAAAATCAATCGCTCCTTTTGAAAAAATCGTAGTTGGCCCATCTTCGCAAGCCCTTAACTTCGATGGATAATTTGCGTCTTGATAATAATACAATTGAATGTTTTGTTTCTCAATGAATTCCAATTCTTTCTCAGCTCGAATTAAAGCAGCTTTGCGATTCATTTGCCTAACAGCGAACGTCCCAACCCCTTCAATTTTCCCAAGATTTTTTTCTGATTCTGTAAAGACCGCCTCCAGACCTCCGGCATGCGATACCAGCAATTTTGCCTTGATTGAGCCTATGCCCGATAGTAAACCCAACGCCACCTGATAAATTCTCTCATCCACATTTCAAATCTAAGAAGATTTTGAAAATGACAAAATCCAAAGAGCAAATCCCAAAAAATCAAATCTTGCCTACAGGCAGGCAGGTCTCAAATCTCTCTCCGATCTCAGCTTCTCCGCATCTTCTTGCCTTCGCGTATCCGCCTCAGGCGGAGAAGCAAGGTGCGTGAAATCATTCAATCTCAAGGTCTCTGCTTTAATCAATGTTATTAACCCTTTACTCAAGAACCAATTTTTAAGTGTTTGAACCTACTTAACTTGTGTTCAATCTCGGCCTATGAAAAAACTTTTACTTCTTTCACGCTTATTATTTTAACCTAAAAAACCACCCAAACCCCTTCAATTCCTCAACTACCATATCCTACCAACTAAGCTCGGTAGTCCAACTAACAATCACAAACATCCAAGGCAAACAAATCCTGCATGAAAATCTGGGAACTCAAAATGCCGGAGAACACAACTACCAACTCTTCACCGAAAATTGGTCAGAAGGAGTTTATCTCTACTCGATGAAGGTTGGGGATGAGGTCGCAACGAAGCGAATGGTCCTAATTAAATAAGTACTCCTCTTTTTTCTTTTTACCCAAACCTCTCGGATGCCAGGAAAGCCCTCCGCCCGGATAAAAACCAAACTCTGATTCACCACCGTAAGTAATCGCCTCAACAAAATTCAAAGCGATTTTCAGGTATATCCTTCTGAACATTCGAAAATTCATAATTGGCTGAAACTCCATCCAGAGCCCGTCAAGATAAAAGGTGAAGTTCGACTGAACCATGGCTCGCAGACGCCCCGACTCCAAACCGTAGTCAATACCTATTCGAGGATTCACTCCAAAAAGAAGAGCACCGCTCGAATTGAATTTTGAAATATCAATGCTAAAACTCGGACCCACATGTGGCATAAAATAGGTAATGGCTTTGTGTCCCCAGGCATAATGCTGAACGTAGTAGTCAACATCAAGATTGACTTTCATAAACTCCGCGGCTCCGGGAAAAATGCCGTCCTTAAAAGGAACGAAGGATCGATAACCTTCAAAGTCAGTCCGAATTCTTAAACGATCTTGCCAAATTCGCGGGCTGTAAAAACGAATCGTATGACCGACCAGTTTGTATTTCAGATTCTGATGCAAATGAAATGCGAGCACCGTTCGAGCGGGATGTGGAAATTCGGGAGCGGGAACCGTTAAGGTAGTATCTACGTCTATCTGACAATAGCCGGATGAACCAAAAATCAGAAGCGATATGAAAAGAATTCTACTGCTCATAAGCTCCCATGTCAATTAAACCAATCGGCCTGCCGACTATTGTAAAATTGCCCATGCAGTCAGCCGTCATAATGCCCTTAGTCACTGTCGCTAAATTTTGCCCGGCCTCCAAACATGGACTTGATCCAACAAGGCTAAAATCACAATTGACAGGGTCTAAAAACCCGGGATCATCAAAAATGTTCGATGCTACGGTACCTGACGGAAAGTTATAGCCCTGTCCACCATTCATGCTGTAAAAACAATTAAATCCGTTACCAATGCTGCTGTATTCAGCATTCAACTGAGAAAAATAATATCGCACAGGATGTGTTGCGTCATTATAGGAAATATTATTCCGAATATCCAGTTCCTTAGATCGAATACCATTATCCTGATTTCCACTTGAAACTTTCGCCCTGAAAATTGAATTACGATTGACATCTGTCTCGCTGGCATAACCGCAATTGTAGATCGTATTATTATAGACCTTGGTATTCCATGCCGAAATGGTTGTTACCGCGCATCCCTCACAATTGATAAAAATGTTTGAGTGAATTAGTTGCTCATGACCTGCCGGATATTCGGCCCAAGCTTCATCTCGGTATGAGAATTGTCCTGATCCTCCCGCCTGAATTCCAAAAGCGCTGTACTCCGGAACTCCGCTCAGGTCCATGTCCGCAATTAGATTAAAACACCAAATATTATTAGTACTACCTCCCTTAAAATAACCACCCCCGCCATCCCCATTGTCGTGCAAGTAGTTGTATTGACAAAGACTGTGATAAACGCCAACGCCGTCGATGCATTGATCATCCTGCTTTTCTGAGAGCGAGCCGGACACATCGTTCTTTTCAATCAGGACAAAATTCAAATGACCGACCTTGATCACATCTTGAACAGCAGTATGAACTATGTTATTACGTATTGTGGCGTAGCTGTCAGCTCCACCAAATGGATTCTGTCCGTCAGGAATATTTCTGGTCACAAGCACACAGTATCGCCCACCGTTTTTTATCTCGAATCCATCCAACACATTATAATATCCCCGCACTTGAACAACGTGATCTCCATTCATTTGACCATCTATTATCGCCGCTCCGGGACCGTCGACCGATAGGAGAACAAAGGGCGCAACGAATGAAGCATCAACACTCATTATTACGGTCTCATTGTACGTTCCTGCTGCCACATTAATAACCGTTCCTGAATTAGAATGCGCATCGATAGCGAACTGAATTGTTTGATAAGGGTTCGCAAACGTCCCGTCTCCACCGACGTCACTACCTGTTTTGGAAACATAAATCTGAATAAGTCCTGTGTAGTCTTCAGTCGGGAAAAAAGAAACCATTTGCTCATAAGTGTAAACGGGTGCATCCCAAGGGGCATATTGTTTTTCACCCAAAGGTTTAGGTAAATAATTTGACGAAGGAGTTTTTCGACAAGAAGAAATTAAAATTCCGATTAAAACCAATATGATTGGGCCACTTATTCGCACGCCATAAAATTAGCGATTTAAGGGATTCGCGGTTAAAGATTTAGAACGAGTAATCCACAGTCTAAACTAATATCTCCGAATGGCCTATTATTCTTGAGAAATAAAAGTTTGGCACGATTTTTTTCTACTTTATTTACTACTTTAGTATTTAAGCGGAACATAGGTGATATGATCCGCAAAACCATAATGAATGTTAAAGCAAACTCTCAGCCATAAACTTCTGCAGAAGCTGTCTCCTCAGCAAATTCAGTTGATGAAATTGTTGCAGGTTCCAACAATGGAGCTTGACCAAAGAATCAAGGAAGAAATTGAAGAGAATCCGGCGCTTGAAGAGGGGAAAGAGGAGGATGATGAATTTGATGATAATCAGGAGGATGATGCGCCGGAGGTCAGTGAGGCTGAACAAGAATTTGATATTAATGATTACCTCGACGACGATGTTCCACAGTATAAAACTTCCGTTTCCAATCAAAGCAGAGACGATGATGAAAAGGCCGTGCCAATTTCCGGCGGAATGTCGTTTCATGATGTCCTGACCTCTCAGCTGGGTCTAAGAAAACTGGACCCGAAAGAAAAAACGATTGCAGAAAATATTATCGGAAACATTGACGATGATGGATATTTGCGAAGAGAGATTGAGGCCATTGTCGACGATCTGGCTTTCACTCAGAATGTCATGTGTACAGAGGAAGAGGTAGAAGATGTACTTTTTTTAGTTCAGGATTTTGAACCTGCGGGTGTAGGTGCGAGGGATTTGCGGGAGTGTCTTCTTCTCCAATTAGAGCGTAAACATCATGGCAATGTAGCGGTCTATACCGCCAAAAAAATTCTGGAGAAAAATTTTGATGAGTTTACCAAAAAACATTACGACAAAATTAAAAGCAGATTTGAAATTGGCGATGAGGATTTAAAAGATGCGGTTGATGTGATTGTAAAATTGAATCCAAAACCCGGAAATTCACTAAAAGAATCTACAAATTCAAGGAACATTCAACAGATCATACCGGACTTTATTTTGACCGAAGATGAGGATGACCTGAGTCTTTCTCTAAATGGCCGCAATGCACCGCAGCTCAAAGTAAGTAGAACATACGAGCAGATGCTGAGATCCTACAGTGAAGGGGCTACGAAGTCAAAAGCTGATAAAGAAGCAGTTCAGTTTGTAAAACAAAAGTTGGATTCGGCCAAGTGGTTTATCGATGCTATTTACCAGCGCCAGCAAACGTTAATGCTGACCATGAAGGCCATTCTGGAATATCAGCGGGCATATTTTATGTCCGGAGATGAAACGCAGATGAGGCCAATGATACTGAAAGATATCGCCGAGATAGTTGGAATGGATATTTCAACAATCTCCAGGGTTGCCAATTCCAAGTACATTCAAACGCCATACGGGATTTTATCGCTCAAGTACTTTTTCTCCGAATCTCTTTCTACCTCATCCGGAGAAGAAGTTTCTACCCGCGAGGTGAAAAAGATTTTACAAGATGCCATTGACGTCGAAGAGAAGAAAAAACCATTGACCGACCAAAAACTGACAGATCTACTAAAAGAAAAGGGATACAACATCGCCAGACGAACCGTGGCAAAATATAGAGAACAGCTCAACATCCCCGTGGCGCGGCTTAGAAAAGAGCTATGATCAAGCGTTTCTTCAACCTTATTTCTTACCTCTGTCATCCATTTATAATGCCGGCGATAGGTTTGTACTTATTGTTTGAATTGCCGACTGAACCACAGGGTATGCGCAAGCTCGATGCCCTTTTCAATTTTCCGATCGAGTACAAAAGACCATTGCTTTTTGTTTTAGCCGTGCTAACATTTGC
>CAZCAD010000037.1:0-3983 GCA_964496525.1 uncultured Flavobacteriales bacterium
TAATCATGGAAATCATCTGTGGAAAGTCCGAGATGGCTCTTATAAGTTTGTTTTCTCGAAACAAAAACCGATAATCGATTTTCAAAATGTGACTTTGGCTTGTTTCGTTGTAAATCATTCCGCGAAAAAAAAGGAAGACCCGTATTTAGACAGCACGGTTGTTCGGGGGACTTCGGGGCTCCTTGAGCCACTGGCCAAGAAATGGACAGGCCGCGGTGGAATTGTTGACTGGCAGAAAGTCGGGATGGATAAGAAAACCAATTTCGCCAAAATCACGGATTATGTTATATCCCTGAAACAAACGAAAATTGAATCCGACTCAGCTACTGTGTACACCGACTATTATGATGAACCTCTACAGGGAAAGTTTTCTGATATGGCCAAGAAGATTAACCGCGAAATGGACCGAGTAAACCCTCAATTTATTTCGTTCTCCAGAAAAGTGATTCGAAAAAATATTTTACCGGATGTGGATTATGTGGGTGGATTTGCAATTGAAGGCGCTTATTTTCATGGAGTAGGATATAATGACGATCCTGCATCTCTTGTGTTTTATCAAGATGACGAACCCTTTATTAAAGCCAGTGCACTTCGTTTTAAAGTTAATGATAAAGGAGTGCGCGCCGATGAATGTAGAATAACACTTTATCTAAACGAAACTGATACCATCTTTCATCCGGGTTTGACCATCCGATATGATTTGAACTCGATGGAAATGGTTAGGGATAAACAGGGATTAGCTCAGGCACCTTTTAAAGATTCCTACCATCAATTGGATATGTATGTCGACAAAATTATTTGGCATCGGGACGATCCAAACCTAAGTCTTGGATGGCACTTTCAAGCAGCTAGAAAGTTCGCGACCTTTGAATCGCAGAATTATTTTAGCGAACGTATTTATAACAAAATTCAGGGGATGAACCGAATTCACCCACTCGTCGGGATTTATGGGTATGCCTATAAGTATGATCTTGAGGTTTTGCCGATTAGTAAAGTCTCAGGGGCGATGGGCTTTACCAATGAGCAAGCCATTCCGATCTTGATCGATCTCGCTAATCAGGGGTTTCTCAATTACAATAAATCGCAGAAGACAATTACGATTCAGCCCAAAATGAAGAAATACATTGATGCCAGAGGCGGACGCCGAGACTACGACCATATTCTTTTCAAATCCAATTTATTGGAGATTGAAAAGAAGCCCGAAACAACTACGGATGGATTGGTCGATCAATCCGCCATTAGGTACAATATAAGGGCGGATTCTTTGAATAAAAGGAAGGCCGCAGTTGAGAATTTTGGAACACTCAACCTAAAATCCATGGATTTGAAATTAAATGAGGTCGATCCCATTGAAGTGTCGCCCGCTCAAAATGTTGTCATCTTTCCGGACGCAGGTGATCTCCTAATAAAAAAAGATCTTGACTTCTTGTTTTCTGGAGCCGTGATGGCCGGGAAATCAGAATTTTACCTGAATGCCGCCTCGTTTGATTATAAAAATTTCCTTATTAAACTTATCGAATGTGATGCAGCTCTACTCAGAGTGAAACCAATTTTTGGTGGCAGTAATGGGTTGGTTCCTATGTACTCACATTTTGAACGATTGAAAGGAAAAATCGAAATTGATCATCCGTCCAATCGATCAGGGAAAGAGACGAAGAAGTTTACAAATTATCCGATTCTGACCGCTTCGCGAGACTCTTATATATTTTACGACCACAAATCTATTTATGGTGGAGTTTATGATAGTGCAGATTTTTACTTTAAAGTTGATCCGTTCGTCTTTGACAGCCTCGATAATTACAATGAATTCGATGTAGCTTTTGAGGGTGAGTTGAGATCCGCCGGAATCTTCCCAAAGTTTCGTGAAACAATCACAATTCAGGAAGATTATTCCTTCGGGTTTAAAACCAAGGCCCCCGAAGGAGGATTCAATTTTTATGGCGAAAATGCCAAATTCGATAATGAAATTAAACTGAGCAATGAAGGATTAAGAGGCGCCGGAGAAATTAATTTCGTGACTTCAAATTCGAAAAGTGACAACTTTATCTTCTTCCCTGATTCAACCATGGGATTGGCACAGTATACCAACCGTCCACAAACAATAGACGAAGGTCCTTCAATTCCTGATGTTGTATGTCAGGCTGCGATGGTGACCTACGTCCCCAAGAAAAAAATACTCAAAGCACGTGCAGAACGAGCACCGCTCTTCTTCTTTGATGGAGAATGCGAAATGAATGGAATAACCTATCTGACTCCTGAAGGAATGTCGGGCAGGGGGTTGATGTATTTTAAAGAAGCCGAGCTTGGATCAAGAAATTTTCATTACTCCAGATGGGTAATAGACGCGGACACATCTGATTTTAATTTGGAGTCTAAAGGCGTTGGAGCCGAACTTAACGAAGATGGCGAAAAAAACCCGCTTGCCTTTAATACAACCAATGTGCAAGCCCATGTTGATTTTGAGAGCCGAAAAGGTGAATTTAAATCAAATAATGGTGAAGAGGTAGTAGAATTTCCAAAGAATCAATACATCTGTTACATGGACATGTTCACCTGGTACATGGATAATGATGAGATGGAGCTTAGCAAGAGGACTATTGAAATTGATACAGACCTGGACTTGGCCGGATCAAACTTTTACTCGGTCCATCCTGATCAGGATTCACTTAGTTTTGCAGCACCCAAGGCTAAATTCGAATTGTCAACTCACATCATCAGATGTTCTAAAGTTGAATATATTGATGTAGCTGACGCTCGAATCTATCCACCGGATCAGAAGGTCACTATCCGTAAGAAAGCAAAAATGGACCCTTTCGAAGGAGCTGAAATTCTGGCGAACAACATTACCAAATATCACAGAATTAAAGATGCTCACGTCGAGATATTCGCCCGTAAAAAATACACGGCTAGTGGTAATTACTCCTACATCGACAGTCAAGGTGAAGAACAGATCATCAACTTCGAAAAAATTGAATTAGACACTGCCTTTCAGACTGTGGCGGAAGGAGTCATTGCACAAGATGCAAACTTCCATCTATCTGATAAATTTGACTTTTATGGAAGTGCCGAACTGCGAGCTTCAGAGCAATTCTTAACATTCGATGGCGCAACCCGAATTAATCACGAGTGTAATCAGTTTGCCCGTAACTGGTTAAGCTTTAGAACAGATATTGACCCAAATAATATTCAGATCCCTGTTTCTAGCAATATGAAAGACCTGGAAGGAAAAGGAATCGCAGTTGGTCTCGTCAAACGAAACAGTCCCGATCCTGATAGTCTTGCAGTTTATCCGGCATTTTTATCATCACTCATCGGTCAAAATGATGACGTCTTGTTTACGTCTTACGGTGTATTAAATTTTAATGAGGTGTCTCAGGAGTTCCGAATTGCAAGTAAAGAAAAATTGATAAATCGTGCGGATACCGGAAACTATATCAGCCTTCATATTGAAAGCTGCTCAATGGAGGGGGATGGTGAAATTGACCTTTCAATGAATCTTCCGGGTGTAGAATTGCGGGCATTTGGAACAGTGAAGTTTGATGCAGCTACTAAGATTGCCAGCATGAGCATATCCGGATCGATGAATTTTTTCTATGATAAAAAAGGAATGAAATATATGGCAGACGGAATAATAGCATCTGAAGGATTGAGCGGAATTGACATTGGACGAACATCTCTCGAACAGGCGATAAGGGAAGAATCTTCAAAAGAGGATGCCGAAAATATTAAGTCTGATTATGCACTGAAAGGAGAGATTAACAAATTACCAAAGGCAATGGATGATCCAATTTATTTCACCAATGTTCGAATGGTTTGGAGTGAGCGAGCGGGTGGATTCATTTCAAGACCAATTAGCGGAATTGTTGGAATTTATGGCACACCAATAATGAAAGATTTTAATGTGCGAATGTTAATCGAGTACAGAGAAGCCGGGGACAGAGGAATGAAGTTGGGATACTTGGTGGAACTACCGCCCATTGAAG
>CAZCAD010000037.1:4007-13728 GCA_964496525.1 uncultured Flavobacteriales bacterium
AGAAAAAGACAGACTTAAGCGTTTGTTCAAGTAATAAGGAGCTGGAGGATTATCTCTCTGCAATGAAAGACGACAAGAAAAAAGAAGCAAAATTTGAGTTTGACGCTATTGGTGCCAAACGAGCTAATGTCTTCCTATCCGAGTTTAGACGTTGGTGGGACGAGTAAAACAACTAATTATCAGACAGTTACGCTAATTTTATTTGAATTCTTCAATAATACGTCGTATTTTATTAAAATAGTAATGGCCTGAATTATGAACCTTTCCATCCAAAAAGCGTATTAAGTTGAAGTAAGTGGCTGATCTATAAGGCGGACCATTTGTGATGTTGTGAGAATTTTTAGAGCACAAATACTGCTACTAATATTGTTGTTAATGGCTCCAAGTCAGCCGTTTGCACAGAATGCTCTTGATGAAAAAATCGAGAGGGCAGACGAGCTATTTGAAGCCGGAAAATTTGTTGAAGCGACACAGATTTACAGCGAAATTCTCGCTCTCAAAAAGAAAGACCCCGATATCAACTTCAAATATGGAACCTGTCTGTTATTCAATTCTCATGATAAGTCAGAAGCGCTCGGCTATTTACGTATTGCCATTAAAAGTCCTTCAGTAGACCCAAGGGCGCATTACTACATGGGACGTGCTTTGCATTTGAACTATCAGTTTAAAACAGCCATACCACACTACGAAAAGTTCAAGAAAATTGGATCCGCTTCCCAAGTGAAAGACCTGGCGGCTGATCTCGCCATAAAAGCATGTTCAAATGGCCGAAAACTGATGGCTGAAATCAATGATGTAATTGTGCTGCAAAAAACAGAGATTAAAGAGGAAAGCTTCTATGAGATATTTGACTTGTCTAATATTGGTGGAACTATTTTGCGGACCGATCAATTCCAAACGAAGGAAGATAAAAAGCGAGGACATCGACCCTTGATTCACTTTCCAATGGGCTCAGATAAAATTTTCTATTCTTCTTATGGAGATGATGGCTCAACCGGATTGGATATTTATCAGATTCAGCGATTGCCGGGAGGTAAGTGGTCAGAACCGCAAAAAGTAATTGGCCAGGTGAATACTTTCGCAGACGAAGATTATCCGTTTTTCCATCCCAAAGGGTACCTGTACTTCAGTTCTAAAGGACACAATTCAATGGGAGGATACGATGTTTTTAAAAGTAAATACAACCCGGGCGACCGTAGTTTTGGCGTGCCGGACAATGAAGATTTTGCCATTAGCTCACCGGATGATGATCTCTTTTATATAGCGGATAGCCTTAACAAAATAGCCTATTTTGCATCTGCCAGGGAAAGCCAGGATGGTAAACTTTTTGTCTACAGTGTCCGTGTCCAGCGAATACCAATGCAGCTTGCGGTCATAAAAGGGGACTACATTAACAATATCGATCCTAAGAAAAGAGGAATGCAAGTTGTTGTTGAAGATTTCTCATCGGGCTCTGAAGTAGGGAAGTTTAACACCAAGTCAACGGGTGATTATCTCCTAACATTTCCAAAATCAGGCAAATACAAATTCTACGTTACGCCTACCGGGAGCAATGAAACTCATTATGCCGTGGTGGATGTCCCATACTTTCCTGACTTGCGACCTCTAAAACAACGAATGACCTTACGTCGTCTGGAAAATGGTGAACAGGAATTGAAAATCGAAAACTTATTCAATGAGGAATTCACCGATCCGGAATTGGTAATGGCTGAGATTTATAAGGAGTTGGGAGAGCTGCCTCCCAATGCCGGTCAATTTAATCTGGATTCACTGGATAAAGAAGTTGCCAATAACGAGACTTTCGTAGATGCAGGAATGGATCAATTTGTAGTGAAAGATGAGGTAGTTGCAACGATAGAAGATAAGATTGAAGATCTCGACAAAGTCATTAAGGAAGAGCAGAATCAGGCCAACATCGCTTACAATTTAGCGGATGAAAAAAGTGATGAAGCCAATGCAATAATGGTTGATATCAATGATTTGGTAAAGGAGCTTGACAATACGGATGATCCTATTCGAAAGAATGAGATCCTGAAGGACATATTGGATAAAAGAAATGAGGCCGATATGTTGAATGATCAGGCAGAAGAATTAATAAGAATGGGCAATGAAATTGATTCTTCTATACAGCGTAATAAGGCGATTAAAGAACAGGCTAAGAAAGTTCTGGAAGATGTCGTGGCCGTAAATGACGACAATCGAAATCAACTGGCCGATGCGGTAAGAAATAATCAGTCCTTCTTTGAGAATAATGTTAAAGGAATGCAGGAGTACGAAACCGTAGCCGATATAATCATCTCTGAAGGAGGCAATACAAGCGAGAAGCTACAGGAAATTTCGGTTGAGGTCAGCGAGTTGGTGGATAGAAAAAACGATTTGGTTTCTGATAATAAAAGATTACAGAAGCAGCTTGATGGTACAAAGAAAAAGAAAGATCGTGAAGACTTGGAGAAACAAATAGCTGACAATGAAAATGAAATTGCCGCACTTGAGCCAATGATAGCTGATAAGAACAAGGAATATGACAAGATCCTGAACGATAATAAATCTGCTAGTCTCGCAAACGCAGCGGTGATGGTTACCGATCCATCGAATAATAATCCTGAAAATATCAAGACACTATCCAAAGAGGAAAAAGATGGAATTGGCAACAAAGTGAATTCGAACAACATCGCCGAGAATATTAAGGTCATTGACAAAGTACTGGCAGATAATAATATTGGAGATGTGAAAGTCAATCTCCTCACCGATAATGAGGTAACAAAGGATTATACCCTGAGTGATTGGGAAAAGGCACTGGAAAAACAAATGGCCGATCTGCGCGAAGAAGCAGTCACTGCCTCCGGGGATGAAAAGACGAGAATTCAGGAGGAGATAAAGGTGCTGGATGAGCGAAAAACACAGAAGCAACAGGAGTTTGGAACCGCAACAGATCCCGGAGATGTTAAAGCTGATGTCAATGAAAATGAAATCGTTTCAAACTACGATTCACGAAAAGAAAGTATTGGAGAAATTGTCAATGAGGCAGATCGTAAAGAAGCCAACGTCGATCTTAACGAAGAACTAAAAGAGAATATTCAGGATGAGATCGTCGAGCTGGAGAAAATTCTGAAGGATAATCCGGGAAGCAAAAACGTTAAAGACCGAATCAATAATCTGAAGAAGATGGAAGGGGTTGTTGATGAGGAGATTACCAAGGACAAACAATGGTTGACTAACAATTCCACAGCAGAATTTAATCCGGAGAATGTAGTAACAAGTCTCGATGATACTTATCAGGACAAAGTCAATGAAGTTTATCGAACCTTGGTTGATGAAGTGGAGAGAGAGAAGGAAATAGCAAAACTCAATGAAACCATGCTCGATAAAACGAATGAGCGTGTTCAGGAGCTTGAGGCAATCGTTGATAATGATCCGTCAAATAAGGTCGCACAGGATGAACTCGGGTATTTGAAAGATTTTAAGAATCAGCTTGCAAATAATTTGAATGATCCTCTTGTAGATCCTGTCATTGTTGATCTTGAGAACATCGAAACAAAAGTAGCTGAAGAGGAAATTCTGAATGGCTACGACGACAGAAAAAACACCGTTGATGAGATTGGCGATGAGGGTAATCGCAAGAAAGCGGAAAACCAATTGTATCGGGACTTGGGAGAAAAGGTGAAGGAAGAGATTCAGCTGTACGAAAGAGTTTTGGCGGACAATCCGGACAATAAAGACGTAAAGAAAAAGCTCGATAATCTAAAAAAACTGGATGATGATCTCAATAGAAAAATCAAGGACAATAACGAATGGCTGGTTGAAAACGAAACAGTTGCATCAACAGTGATTACGCCCGGCGATGTCAAGTCCACTATACCGGATTATCAGGAACGAGTAAATGAGATAGACAAAATTGCGAACGAGGATGATCGAAAGAATGCTGTTGAAACCTTGAACAATGAGGCCCTGGAGAAGATCAATGATCGATTGAAAGAGCTTGACGAAATTTTGGCAGATGATCCGAATGATCAAAATGCACTAAATGAGAAAGCAAAGCTGGATAATCTGAAGAACCAAATTCAGGATAAGCCAACCGAAACCTTAATTCAGCCTACCGATGTAGCAGATATAAACATTAAACCAACGATAGCTGAGATCATGCCTACATATCCGGGCGATTTAGACAGGATTAATGCAAATGAAACGCAAGTGAATCCTCGTGAGCGAGCCAAAATTAAACTGAATGAGCGATTGATCGAATTAATTAACGCCGAAATGTCAGCAATGAGTTCGCTCAAGTCCGATCACCCCAAGAAAGAGAAAGACATCGATAAACGAAATGCTCGCTTGGATAAAATTAAGACTGATAAGCTTGCTGAAATTGAAACATCCAAGTCTTTAATTACAGAGGATGTGGCAATTGTGGATCGTGCAGAGATAACAGTCGAGACCCTAATGCCGACTTATTTAACAATACTGGGAAACATCGATGCCACTGGGGGATCCGAAATTGATAAGCTAAAATTACAGAATAGCGTTCATAATGATCTGGTCCGCATTGCTGATAATAAATTGACTGAACTCGGACAGGAGAAAAATGACAATCCGGATCAGGCAGAATTAATCGACAAGGACATTACAACCGTCGAGAAAATAAAGAATGCTAAACTAAATGAGATTAATCGAAACAATGAAAGAATTGCCCAGCTGAGTGCTACGGCAACAAATAATAATAACAACACTGATACCTCAAATAACCGTCCCGAGGTAAGCATTTCTACAATTCTTCCTGAATATCTAATGCGCGTAGATGGAATTGATATTTCCGGCGATGACGAGATTTCCAGACTTCAGCAGAAAATGGATTTGAACAATGAGCTGATTACCGCCGCGGACAATCGCAAGATATTTTTTGAGGAAGAGAAAAAGACGAATCCGGATCAGCGGGATTTAATCAATAGAGATATTGGCGTTATCGATAGAATTAAAGCCGATAAGGCCAATGAGAACAGAGCCTTCGCAGATAAAATAGCCGACCTGCAAGGCAGTTCGGTCGTTACAAGAGATGCAATCACGATTTCAAGCTTAATGCCCTCTTATGAGCCGGCTCTAAGCAATGTGGAAACGTCCGAAATGTCGCAGACAGAAAAACTGAAAGAAAGTAATAAACTTCACTATCAACTCATTGATAAAATAGATTCCAAGGCATCTTCTCTGCGAGATGAGAGATTAACGAATCCTGATCTGGCGACTACCATCAATGGCGAATTGAATCAACTGGACGTAATAAAAAATGCAAAGCTGTCAGAAATAGCTGCGAATGATCAGAAGATCAATGCAGATGTAAGTTCAAACCGATCATCGGATGGCGGAGTGGATGAGGTGGATCCCGCGGATTATGATTCTGCAAATAATACGAAAGCGGTTGAGGAACTGACCGAATCCTTAGAAGAAGCCGAGGTGCTCCGAGATGAAATAGCCGACTTGGAAACCTCACTTGAGAATGCTGAGACAGAGAAAGACAAAAAGAAGATTCAGAAACAGTTAGATGCCAGGAAATTGAAATTGGCGGTTGTTGAGAACCAGACAATTGAGCAATTGGATGAGATCAATGAGAACGAAATTAACGAGGACAAGGAAGAAGTTGCCGAGAATATAGACAATCTAAAATCGAGTGATCCGGGTAATCAAGATGTTAAAGGGGCTCAAAGAGATATGTCAACCGCTGAGCAAAAATTGAAGGAAGCGAAGGTGATTCGAACTCAGGCCAAGGATATTAAAGACGTTGAGGAGAAAAACGCGAAACTAAAAGAAGCCTTGGTGCTGGAAAATGAGGCAAAGGATTTGATTGAAGGAGCGAATAGAACATTAAAAGCCGCTGTGGTTACGAATGATTATATAGCAAATAATCAGGGAGAAGAGGTCATTCTGGATGTACCTGAAGACCCGGGTGATAGAAAATCGACTGATTATTATAATGCCGCAGAGGAACGGGAAAACGAAGCCACTGAATTGGAAAATAAAGCAAAAGCGCTTCGCGACGGCATCGGAGATGTGAAGAAAAAATTACGGCCTGCCGTTCTGGTTGAAGCTGAAGAGTTGGACAAAAAAGCACAGGAGAAGAAAAATGAGGCTTCACAACTCAGAACAGATGGAGCTATTATAAAGGATAAAGAAGATGAGATTTTAGCCTCTATTCCTGAAGAGTCAAAGAAGTTTGTAGATGAGGCGACCAAAAATGAGGTTGCAACCAGCAATGATTACAAAGAGTACAAAGAAGCAGTGGATAGTGGAGACAAGAAAATGCAGGAGGCGAAGGATATTGAAAAAGACATCGAAGTTTTAAAGGATAAGCAGGCCAGAAAAATTAAGTTGGCTGTCCTTAGTTACGATGATTCTGCTGACGCAAAAAATGCGGTTGAAAACGATTCTGAAATTCGTGATTTACAAAATCAAATTAACGATCTCCAAAATAAACAGAAGAAGCTGAAAGATGAAGCGATTGATGACTACAACCGGGCAAATGACGTAATCGCGGAAAAAGGCCCTCAGGATCAGGAAAACATTCGCGCCTTGGCTACCAACAATGTCAAACCAATTGACAGGATAGAAGTTGTCAGTATTATGCGACCCGAGGACGCTGATTTCATTGTTCCTACGGTGGTAAATAATGATATCTTCCGAACTGTGGATAATGCAGTGTACTCCCAAACTGAGCCAATTCCGGTGGATAAAAAATCGGGTGGATTAGTTTATAAGGTGCAGATAGGTGCATTTAGACTACCATTGGATCAAGGCCACTTTAACCGTTTTGCACCAATCTCAGGAGAGAAATTGGATAACGGAATTACCAGGTACATGGCCGGTTACTTTACTTCTTTTACCAAAGCGAATGAGGCGCGAACACAGATTCGCGGAATGGGCTATGACGATGCCTTTGTCGTTGCCTATTGCAATGGCGAAAAGATCTCAGTGGGTAGAGCGAGAAGAATTGAAAGAGGAGAAATTGAATGTGCAGGTACGGCTGTTAATAACGCCTTTGCTACCAACAACGGCACAAACGATGGCAGCAACGATGGCAGCAACGACGGTAGCAATGACGGCAGCAACGATGGTAGCAACGACGGCACCAACAATGGCACGAATAACCCCGGAAATAACGATATCACTTATTACAATGTTTCAGGAGCAGCTCCTGCGGATCAGGTTGAAGTCATCAATGGATTATTCTACACGGTTCAAATCGGCGTTTATACGAAACCTGTACCGGCCTCAAC
This sequence comes from uncultured Flavobacteriales bacterium, assembly GCA_964496525.1. Lineage (GTDB taxonomy): Bacteria > Bacteroidota > Bacteroidia > Flavobacteriales_D > Crocinitomicaceae > JAKSBJ01. The sequence continues at coordinate 11,267 of CAZCAD010000037.1, forward strand.
CTTATTTAACATCACGCCGCTAAACTCTCAGCTGATCAGTGGAAACAGAATACGTTATTCGACAGGTAAGTACACTTCGGTGAATGAAGCAACAACAAGAAAAAATCAAATCGTTGGTATTGGTATTACTGATGCCTTTGTAACAATATACTACAACGGTAAGCGCATTACGAGACGAGAAGCAGACGAAATTCTCCGAAAACAAGGAACCGCTGCCCTTTATAATTCGACGGAAAATACCGCTGCGAATAATGGTACAAACAACACGATCAACGACGGAACAAATGAAACGACTGAGGAAGGACCATTCATTGTCGAAGTCGGATACTTTGAAGATGGAGATATCCCGCAAGAATTTAAAGATCTGCAAAACAGATATCCGGACGAAAAACTCTCTTCTCAAACGGATTTTGATGATAACACTGTTTACTACTCAGGACCGTACGAGACCAAGTCCGAAGCCAATACTAAAAAGCTGGACCTGATCGATAAAGGATTTATAGCAGCTGAAGTTAAGCCCGTTCCAAAAGGAGAAATCGATCCTATTGATGAACTCATCGTGTATAATAAAGAAGGAATTTACTATCGCGTCCTGGTCGGTAAGTTTACCGACGCGATTCCGGGTGAATACGCAACATTGCTTATACAGACAGACGGATTATTTGCTACTGAGCAGGATGTTGAAGGAAATACTTATATGTATTCTGCGAAAATCCCTGACTTTGAAACGGTAAAAGAACGAATTACCGAATTCGCGGATTTAGGTATTGAAGAGATGCAAGTCGTTTACTATTACACATACTACCCAATTCCGAAAGAACAAGCAGAAGGAATCTTAAATGATAATCCTCCTGAAAAGTTGACACCTTATGAAACGCCTCAAGGAGAAAATGCGGATATACATCTTTATAATCCTGAAGCAATCTATTATCGAGTGAGGTTAGGTCGATTCGATCAAGAGGTTCCAGCTGACTTTTTGAATAGCCTATTATTGAACGACAATGAAAACATTGAGCGAGAAGAAACAGCTGAAGGCGATATCATATATTTTTCCGTATCAAAGTTGACTTTTGCCGAAATTGAAGTTGATAAAGCTAGGTTGATTGAAAAAGGATTCGTAGATTCGGAAGTAACCGCCTTCCATAAATATGATGAAATAAGTGTGAAAAAAGCCAGGGGCATAACGGGCGAATAATTATGACCGATACAAGTTTAAAAGAGAAAGTTGAAGCAAGCGTCGATATCGATGGCGGCAAAAGCCTTGTCATCTATAATGATGATGTCAACACCTTTGATCACGTGATAGAATCTCTGGTCAAGGTATGCAGGCACGAAATGGTTCAGGCCGAACAATGTACCTGGATTATTCATTACAATGGCAAATGTTCCGTTAAGGAAGGTCAAATGGCCAAATTAAGACCATTACGAAGAGCACTCAGCGAACGAGGTCTGGATGCCAAAATCCACTAGAAAACCTAAGAAATTTTAGAAGTATTATCATTTTTCGTATGAACCCTGAGAAAAGCGATGAGGATACGAAATTACACATGATAAACATCTCGGATAAGGTTAATAATCCGGATGATTTAAGAGGCTTTCTGAACATTTAATCGGACTTTCGAAACACAAATGAGATCAATCTTGGGAAGGATTGGTCTCCGGGATCAAACCATTCTTTGAGTTCCATTATGCTAAATCCCGCTTCTATTCCGGCGCAGGTGAAGTCAGAGGTGTGATGGATAAAAACTTCCAAACGGATGGTTTGATCTTCATTTTGAAATTTTGCTCCTTTACCTAAATATTGCTTGGCCGGGTGGTATTCACAGAGATAAAATTCTCCTCCAGAGGCTAGTTTTGTATAGGCTTTGGTGAAAATCGGTTTCAAATTTTCTATATGCTCCAATACGAGGCTGCAGCTGATGAGATTGGCTAAACTATCTTCGACCGGCCAATCCGAATTCAAATCACATTCTTTAAAGTGAACAACAGGATTTTTGATCTTGTCTTTTGCCTGTCGAAGCATTTCTGAAGAAAAATCGAGAGCGACCAAGCGTTTACTTTGTTCTGCTAACCAAGCCGTATTTTTTCCAGTGCCGCATCCCAGTTCTAAAATGTGATCAAAGAATCTACCGCCGAGCGTTGCCAATGCCACTTCCTTTTCAAGATTCCGTGTCTTATTTTCCATCTCATCATAACCGGAAGCCCAATCGTTATATGATTCTTGAATGCTCATTATCTTTATAAATTCCAAACCTTGCCTACTGGCAGACAGGTCTCAAATCTCAAATTCTAAAAAACCTAATGCCTATTCAGTAATAGTTAATTACCAGCACCGAACATCCAGCGTTCAGCTTCCAGCGTCCAGCGTCCAGCATCCAACACCCAGCTTCCAGCTTCCAGCTTCCAGCGTCCAGCTTCCAGCTTCCAGCTTCCAGCGTCCAGCTTCCAGCTTCCAGCTTCCA
>CAZCAD010000038.1:0-2123 GCA_964496525.1 uncultured Flavobacteriales bacterium
AAGAGGATATGGAGATCGAGCTTGAGGAGGAAATCATGGGAATTAAAGAGTGGGAGGCGGTCGTCGTTTCCAACTACAATGTTGCAACATTTATCAAAGAATTTATCATCGAGATTCCTGAGGATATGGGATACAAAGCAGGCGGATACATTCAAATTAAGATCCCGCCATGTGTGACGAAATTCGAGGAGATGGATATCACGTCTCATCCTGTGGATCATGAAGGCGCCCCGGATAAATTCAAGGCGGATTGGGATAAATTTGGTCTATGGCCACTCGTCATGAAAAATGATGAAGACACAGTTCGAGCTTATTCTATGGCCTCTCATCCTGCCGAAGGACTCAAGATTATGTTGAATGTGCGTGTGGCAACACCGCCCTGGGATAGAAAGAAAAATGACTGGATGAAAGTAAATCCCGGAATTGCATCTTCGTATATTTTTAATATGAAGGAAGGAGATCCTGCAATAATTTCCGGCCCCTATGGGGAGTTCTTTATCAATGAATCTGACACGGAAATGCTGTACATTGGAGGAGGAGCAGGTATGGCTCCAATGCGTTCGCATCTGTACGAGTTATTCAAGACGATAAGAACTAAGAGAAAAGTCACTTATTGGTACGGAGGAAGGTCGAAAGCCGAATTATTTTACATCGAGCACTTTAGAGCTTTGGAAAGAGAATACGACAATTTTAAATTTTATATGGTCCTCTCCGAACCTCTTCCTGAAGATAACTGGAAAGAAATGCACAGCATGGAAGATGAAGGAGATGGCTTTTTAGGTTTCGTTCACCTGGCAGTAATCAAGCATTATTTAGAGAAGCACGAAGCTCCTGAAGATCTCGAACTCTATTTCTGTGGACCACCGCTTATGAATCAAGCCGTTTTAGACATGGCCGAAGATTGGGGTATTCCGGATGAGAATGTACGATTCGATGATTTTGGGGGTTAGGAAATTTCTTAAAATTATCGAAGTTCCTATTCTGTTTAAGATCGCGTTTTTTTCTGGAAGATAGATTTGAACATCACGATTCACACATCCAACATCCAGCCCCCAACATTTATCATTCCCAAGAATTACCTATATTCACCTAAGAGGAAAATTTAGATGTCTTTCGTGAAAAAAATTCTAACTGTCTGTCTTGCTCAAAGTCTGATTCTTTCGACCTTTGCGAATGATAACACCCCTCCGATTCCCTACACAATCCAATCTTATTATTCAGATACGGACGGCATCCCCGATGCGGTCGATTTAGATGATGATAATGATGGTATTCCGGATACAGTTGAGGGTCCCGGTGACACGGACGGCGATGGTATCCCAGACAGAGTTGATCTGGATTCGGATAATGATGGAATCGCAGATGTTATCGAAGCGGGAGGATTAGATGCGGATGGAGATGGTGAAATCGACGGATTTACGGATGCTAATTTGGATGGTCTGGATGATGCCACAGCAAGTTCTCCTTTACCAAACCCTGATACCGACGGCGATGGATTTGCGGATATGCAAGACATCGATTCGGATGGCGATGGAATCGTTGATAACATCGAAGGGCCAGGCAGTTCGTTTTACATTCCTCCGCTAAATTTTGACGGAGACGCCGATGGCTGGGACGATACTTACGATGCCGATAATGGCGGAACTGCAACGGTCTTGAATGACATTGATAACGATGGGATTCCGGATTATCTTGATTCAGACAGTGATAATGATGTAGAAGCCGATGCAATTGAGGGCTGGGATTTGAATGGAGACGGAGTGGCAGAAACGGTTCCTTCAGCCGCAGATAGTGACAGTGATGGCCTTGATGATGCTTATGACGATGATGGAACTGGAGCCGTCAATAATGGCGGTGCGACAAACGGGAACTCGCTTCCAACCGATTTTCCGGATGAAGATTTGCCTGGAATTGGAGATTTGGACTGGCGAGAAAATGATAGAGATGGTGACGGTGTCAACAATATCCAGGATGCTGATGATGATAATGACGGAATCCCGGATTATGTTGAGGTTTGTGGGCCCGGTGAAACGACTTTTAGCTGCACTTCCGATCCTTCCCTGGATGATGATGGGGATGGAACGCCAAACTACCTCGATTCCGATTTCTGTACGCTAAACACC
>CAZCAD010000038.1:2161-9842 GCA_964496525.1 uncultured Flavobacteriales bacterium
TGACGCCGATTGCGATAATGACGGAATCTCAGATCTGTATGAAACGGTAGGGAAAGATGCAAATGGGGATGCGAAGGTCGATGATATGTACGCCGATGGAACATTGATTTATGATTCCGATTTAAACGGACTTTCCGATTCATCAACCACTTCAAATCCAAGAAATCAAGATCAATTGACAAAACCGGATTATCAGGATCTCGATGCCGATAATGACGGAATTTATGACATCATCGAAAATGGTGGCCTCGATGTAGGAGATAATGGATTGGTTGACGCAATTAATACGGACAGCAGTTTGATTGATGATGGAGATAAAAATGGACTGAGCGATACCGCCGGTGCCACTTCCTTAATGGACAGTGACAATGACGGTTTGGGAAATCATGCTGACCTTGACTCTGATAATGACGGCATTCCTGACATCATTGAAGGCGGGTCCCCGGATGCAGATATGGACGGAATGATAGACGCTCACATAGATCTAAATCTGGATGGAGCAGATGATACCAAGATGTTAACGGATCTCGTGGACACGGATTCGGACTTGATCCCGGATTGGGCTGATCTGGATTCTGACAACGACTTAATTGCTGATGTAGAAGAAGCGGGAGGAATGGACAGTAACGGCGACGGAGTAATCGACGGTTTTTCTGATGTGGATACCAACGGATGGGATGATACTAATCCGATTACAGCTCCCACAGATACAGATGGTGATGGAGTCTATGATTACCTGGAGCCAGACAGTGATAATGATATAATTTGGGATATAATCGAAGGAGGCGGAATGAGCAGTGATCAGAATTTTGATGGAGTTGTTGATGGCTTTGTCGATGCCAACATGGATGGATGGAGCGATTTTGATCAAGTCAGCACTCATAATGTTCCGGATACCGATTCTGACGGAACACCGGATTATCAGGATCTGGATTCAGATGCTGACGGTGTGGCAGATGCCAATGAGTGGGATTCAAATACAGACGGGCAAGCCCCGGACGATTGTGATGATGACGGAATTTATGACTGGCTGGATGTTGATGCCTGCTTCGTAACCATTGCCCAGGGGTTTTCACCCGATGGGGACGGGATTAATGACTTCTTTATCGTAGGAGGAGTCAATTATTATGAGAATGGCAGACTAACCGTTTACAACCGTTGGGGTAAAAAAGTGTTTCAGGCAGCTCCCTACTTAAATAATTGGGATGGAACTAATCAGTTTTTGGGAGACGGATCAAAGCTACTCCCGGTCGGAACCTATTTTTACATTTTCGAACCACAACAAGACGACATTAATGGTAATCCGGTTGAACCAACAAGAGGGTCAGTTTACTTACAACGTTGAATGAAGTATTTATTGGGCATATCAATAATCATAATTGGGCTGCAAACTAAGGCACAGCAGGAACCAATGTACACACATTATTCATTTAATACCCTGTCAATCAACCCCGCTTATGCCGGAAGTCGGAATGTGTTGTCAGCAACCACCCTTACGAGGTTTCAGTGGGTGAATTTTGACGGTGCTCCAATCACTCAAACGATTCAAATTCATACACCTCTCAGAAATAATAAGGCGGGGCTTGGATTGAGCTTTGTCAACGATCGAATTGGTCCAACAAACACCACGAGTATATTCGGTGACCTTGCTATTAAAATCAAAATGGGTGAAAAAGGAAAGTTTGCATTTGGTTTTAGAGGAGGAATCAGAATTCGCAACAATAATTTACAAGATCTGGAATTGGTTCAGAGTGTCGATCCAAAATTTCAAAATAATGCGGTAAATGAAATCCTCCCAAATATCGGATTCGGTCTCTACTATTCAAATCCGAAATTCTATCTGGGCATCGGAGTCCCGTATCTTCTGCGATCATCTTACGATGCCAATTTTATTGGAACCAACAACCTTGCTTACCAGGAGAATCATGCGTTTTTTATTGCTGGAGGAATTTTTAATCTAACAAAAACCGGTACCGTAAAACTAAAACCAACCACCTTTCTTAAGTTAGCTCGAGGAGCAAAGCCTCAACTGGATATTACAAGCCTGTTTTATTTTAATGACAAAGTATGGGCCGGGCCAATGTTCAGAACCGGTGATTCTTTTGGCCTGTTGATTGGACTTTCTCTAACAGATCAATTTAGTTTTGGCTATTCGTTTGACTGGTCTTATGGAGTCAATACCGGACGCTATAACTCAGGAGGACATGAGGTGATGCTCCGTTACGATTTCATTTTCAAAAGCAAAGGAAAAATTGTTTCACCATCTTATTTCTAATGAAGCTCACCATTTACATATCGATTTTAATTTTTACCCTCGGTCTTAATACAAGGGCTCAGGAAATTACACCAAAGAAAGAACTTAAGGTCGGCATCAAGGCTCAAAAGGCACTGAATGAATTTGACTATGCAAAAGTTGTTGAGTTGTATGAAGACTTAGTCCACGGAAGCATTAAATCCCAACGAAATCTGGCTACGGCTAATTGGAAATTGGGCAATCTGCCACATGCACAACGAGCCTATCAACGTATCATGGATATGAAGGATAGAGGTGCAAAAGACATTCTTAACTATGCACTTTTACTCAGACAGCTGGGTGAATACGATGAATCCATTGAATTGATGAAGAAGTATTCCACCGAAGCAAAAGATGATCCATTTGTTAACTCTTATCTCGAGGATCCAAAGGCTCACGAAAAACTGCTCGATACAAATTACCAATTTGAACTGACCAACATTCCTTATAATACGGCTCATCAGGATTTTGGTGCGACTTATTTCAGCGATGATGGAATTGTCTTTTCTTCAAGCCGACAATCCTTTAAGTCGGTTAAGCGCACATATAACTCAAATTCGCTTCCATTTTTAGACATCTATGAGGCCAACATTTACGACTCTACTCACAATTTTATTTACCCGCGAATATTTGACAAAACAGTCAATTCGAAACGTCATGACGGACCGGCCACATTTAATTACAACAGCAGCGTCATGATATTTACTTCGAATAGCGCAAAGAAGAATAAGGATGGTTTTTATACGCTCAATTTGTACTGGTCAAAATATGAAGGTAAAAGCTGGACCAAACCTGAATTAATGGACATTAATGACAGTGTCGGTTCTACCTGCCATCCGAGTTTGTCATCGGATGGAACAACCATCTACTTCTCTTCCGATCGAGCAGGAGGGCAGGGCGGTTATGATATCTATCGCTGCAAACAAGACAGTGCCGGAGGGACATGGGGGCCCGCAGAAAATTTGGGCAATACCGTGAACACTTCCGGCGATGAAGTATTTCCCTTCATTCATTACAATGGCGGGATGCTGTTTTATTCTTCAGATGGCCACGTTGGACTGGGTGCTCTGGATATTTTTGCAATTCAGATAAATGAAGATGGCACCGGAGGTTCAAATTTTAATCTCAGAAGTCCGATCAATAGTAATGGAAATGATTTCGCTTTTATAATGAATAAGGATCAAACTCGTGGTTATTTATCGTCAAATCGGGAAGGCGGAAAGGGTCGCGATGATATTTATGGTATCACCCTGAATTCGCCAATCATGTTTCAGCGATACATTAAAGGACTGATTCTGGACGAATTGGGTTATCCGGCAGGTGCTATTAATGTGATTCTCAGAAATGCGAGCGGAACGATCTTAACTTCAATCTCAACAGACCTTGACGGTAAGTTTGAATTTGAGGTGGAAGAAAACAAAGAATATAAGATTGAAGCAGGAAATACAATCTATGAAACCGTAGAACGGCACCTGACCGTGAATGCAATGCAGGGAGAAATAAAGCTTCAGATAAGAATGCAGAAAAAATAGATCGTATGAAATATGTAGTCGAAAAAGATATTGATTTACCAAGAGAAAGGGTGATTGAGCTATTTGATAGTACCGAGAATTTGTACAAATGGCAAGCCGAATTGATTTCCTTTGATCACCTAAGCGGTGAACCCGGAGAAGTTGGAGCCAAGTCAAAATTGATCTATAAAATGAAAAAGCGTGAATTCGAACTGATAGAGACGATTACCAAGAAGAATCTACCGGACGAATTCGATGGTACGTACGATGCAAAAGGCGTTCACAATATTATGGAAAATCGATTTGAAGCTACAAGCGAAAACCAGACCAAGTGGATAGTTACGACCGATTTCCAATTTTCCGGATTCATGAAATTCATGGCAGCTTTTATGCCTGGGGCTTTTAAAAAGAGAACCAATCGATTCATGGATCAATTCAAAGAATTTGCTGAAGGAGAAAAGTAGGGTTTCACCTAACGATTGCGACTTTAAGACGTATTTATTATTAAACGTCATCACTGTGAAAAGAGCATTACTTTTAGTTGGATTGATTTCAACTATGCGCAAACGAATCGAACTTCAAGCGGGGATGGAAATTTCTTTAACCCGCTGACATGGTCACCTTCCGGAATTCCGGCTGATGGAGATTCACTAACCATTAATCATATTGTCACCATGACAGTCGGCATTCCGTATACTATGGGACGGATTACCATCGGACCCAACGGTACCTTAACGGACGGAGGTGGCGGATTCGATATCTATTGCAACGGAGGGTCTTTATTTAATTATGGCATTGTAAGTTGCAACGATGTTTGGTTGGATTCAGGTGAACTTGAAAACTACTCATCCATGACCCTGGATAGCCTTTGGACCCAGGGAACGGTATATAATTCTGGAACCCTTATCGTTACTGACTATTTCCACGATGAATTGACAACTTGCACCAATGATGGAACAATCGATGTGACCAATGATTTCCTGAATTCAGGAGTCTTCTTTAACAACCAGGACATGACCGTCGGAAATGATTTTGCAAACTGGAATTTTGCGACTGATGACGCTACTTTTGATTGCGATGGAGCATTATGCGTGGGGAATGAATGGGCGAACATCAATGTACAAGACACTGTTCGAGGAAGTGGCTATATTTATATCGTTGGTGCAAGCTCCAACTTTGGCTTGGTACAAGGTACTCTCAGCATTAACACCCCGAGCGGTTCATTTACCTTGAATACCGGTACTGTTGATGGTACTGTAGCGTTTGGAACCGCCACTTGCGCTGTGGGAATCTATCCTGAGGATGAATTGACATTTGAATTATATCCAAATCCAGCGACTGACCAAATCAAAACAGCGCTGTCACAAAAAGCAGAGGCTTTGGCCTCATGACATGGCCGGAAAACTATTGAAAGATGGCAAATCAGAAGATGGTAACATCGACATTCGATCATTAGAATCAGGCTTATACACATTACAAATTGAAAATAAATCCGGGCAGGTAGGTGTCAAGCGATTTATGAAAGATTAAGTTAATTAAGTTTAAGGTCATTCGATTTAACAATTATTAGAAAACGGACGTAATTAGCTGACATATATTGGGTTTATCAAACAATCCTCTTGAACTGAATCGCTCTTCTCATGAGGAGCAATTCTCTTTTTTCCCGATCAATTTCGGGACAGGAGATCCAAAAAACCCATGTATGAAAATACTGCTATCCAGACCGAGCGGAGCAAGCGTCCGTAGTCATTTTTTTAGCCACATCGTTCTTGGGCCGGCCTTACTCCTTCTTATCGCAATTTCTTGTAAGAAGAAAACCAATACAATTAATATCTACGATGAAAAACATCCACAGGAAGATGTCCTTACCAGGGATGGTATCGATAGTGTACTCAATTCCTTCGAACAAATTCCTTATCCGGAACTGAGTGAGGCTTACAAGGACAGTACGGATCCGCAGCGGAAATTCACTAAAGAGTTAAATCAAAGAGAGCTATACGTAATCACCGGAGATGAGATTTATAAAAAGGTCATCGGAAATTACCGACTAAAGGACTTTCTGGCCAAAGACAGCTATTATAAACAGAATGCCAAAAATTTTGGAGCCAAACATGCCCAGTTTTGGTTGATCGATAAGAAGGTACTGTATATGATGCTTGAACTAATTCACCGATTAGATGAAGAGGGTTATAATATGTACGGATTTCATATTCGCAATAGTCATCGGCATCCTGCTCACAACAAAAAGGCCAGAGGAGCCAAATATAGTCAGCACATGTTTGGACGAGCTATAGACATTGGTGTTGACGATGTCAATAAGGACGGTAAATCTAATTTGGACGATAAAGCCATTCTTTATGATTTGCTGGAAGATATTGTTTCAAATGACGGTGGTCTTGGATTGTATCCGGGAAAAATGAGTTTGCATTTTGACTGTCGGGGCCATAGAGCAAGATGGGATTGGCCGTGATTGTTAAACTCCTATTCTATCACAACCATTGTTTCAACGAGGGGCTCCAAATAAACTCGATTCTGGGCCTTTCTTCTGCCTCGTAAAATGTCATGAACCTCCTGCATCCGGTCAACATCTGTCTTAAGAGCTAGCAAGGCAGTGATAAGTTTACGCTCATCCGGAAACTCATTCAAGCGACCTTGAACCTTTTGATCTTTACTTTTCAGCATACGCTCTAAAGTGGTAAAACGCTTCAATTGATAAAGCGAACAATAGTAGATCGTGCGAATCTCGGATAAATAAATTTTCTGAACGGTTTCCTCGCTCGCTTGTGATAAAACCATCGTTTTGCTTACTTCTCTATGATTGCCCAATAAATAATTCGCCGCTGTTAGCGCCAGGTGAATCTGCGACTTTTTAAATAGCTCGAAATGTTCGAAAAATCGTTTCGTAGTTGATCGTTCAAAAGAATCCAATACTTCCTGATATTGTCCCATTTGGATTTGCTGACCCACATAGTTTTTGTAATAAAAAGCATAAGCCTTGCACTTATTGATAAAGGAGATATCCTTGTTCGTCTTTCGAGTGTAGGCCAATAATGTCTGTAGCAACGGCTCACAATCTTCAACTCTGCCCATGTCCACAAAATTGCTCAGGCCGATGTTTAATGTCACCAAATAGTTTCGAAAGTAAGGCGTTTTCATTTTAGGATTATCCTCCCACAATTGAAGCGCCTTGTGTAGCTCATCAACAGATTCTTCGCACCTTTCAATAATAAAGGTCAGCATAAGCTCAGAATGATAAAGTCTTAACTTAGAAATAAATGTAAGCTCCTCATTTTGCAGTTTGTCTTTAATTGCGCATCGAATACTTACTATTTCCTTGTCCAGATTAATGCCCATCCGTAGCGTATCCGCAACTTTAATCACCATCTCCCAGACATCAAGGTTCGATTTCAAATCATCCAACAAAGCTTCTTCCCCATCAACGAGTGTTCGAATCATTTCTTTTTCCTTCTCACTATCCAGTTTTTTGGAAATAGGCGTATTCTGCATATGAAGCGTCATGATCTTTTGCCACTTCAATAAAACGATTCGATACTCCTTCAAATCGTAGTCGATGCAAAACTTTTCAATCCTTTTGACCAGCTTATCAGATTGCCAATACAAACCTCGATCGTACAGTATTTTTAGGTTTTGTAACAAGTTCAAAACTTCTTCCTCCGGCCCCGCACTTCGATAAAAGTTATTCAGACTTTCCAGTATCTGATTGTGCAGATGGATTTTCTTAAAAGCCAGATGTTTGTCTAAATTAACTTTAGAAAGTTGATTGATAAGCTCCTTTTCATCATAAGCCTTCATCTTATCAACGAGAGCGAATAAAGTGTAGTAGCCCTGTTCCTTTTGACCTGCTTTGCCATTGGGC
>CAZCAD010000038.1:9852-13316 GCA_964496525.1 uncultured Flavobacteriales bacterium
TTGCCTGATTTTGAACCCAGCTTGAAATACCGCTTTTCGGCAGCGGTCATTGAACGAATCAAATCGAATAAATCGGTACTGGGTGCTTTTGGCATCGGAAGATTATATCTTCCTAAATATACCTAAAGGAAATATTATTTCAGAATTGTAACGTGACCCTGAGCCTGGTGCCTCTTGTCTGACATTGTTTCAGCAAACTCAATTTGCCAGACATAAACGCCGTCCTGTGATAAGCCTTGAGAACCATAAGTTCCATCCCAACCGTATTCAGCATTGTACGACTCGAACAATAATTCTCCCCATCGATTAAAGATGCTTAGATGATAATCATAGACATCATATCCTGAAGTCATTATCGGTTTGAAAATATCGTTGTATGAATCTCCATCCGGTGTAAAGACATTTGGAACATAGAAAAGAATGATATCCTGAACGTTGATTATTTGCTGGTAAGAATCTGAACAAACTCCGTTATAAGCCCACAGAGTTACAGTATACGTGACGTCACCAACCTCAGGGTAAACGTGTGAAGGATTGATCTCTGAAGAGTTTGGCGTCTGATCACCAAAATCCCACACAAAAGATGTTGCATCGATGGAATTGTTGGTGAACTCCACTTCAGTATCCTCAACTGTAACTACTTGTGGGTTATAACTAAATGTGGCTACCGGCACCGCGTCAACGGTAACAAGTGCATTAAAATCTACTTGATAAGTGAAATTTTCTGTTGTGATTAATGTCAAAGTAACATCGTAAATACCTTCGTTCTCATACGTATGTGAAGGTGCGGCAACTATTGAACCGCTTCCGTCGCCAAAATCCCAGTCATAAGTGAGGATACCCGAAGGATCTACAACCGGATTGCCAAAGTTGACAACCTCTCCCGCACAAATTTGAACGGGAAGAATGCTTGCGGCTGGTTCAGGTAAATTATCGATTGTGATGCATGCCGTAACCGGTGTGGTTTCACATCCATCGTCAAGCGTCAGGCAATAAGTTGTCGTTACCGACTGTGGAAGCGAGAGGTTTGATGTAGTTCCAACTACTGTTCCACTAACATCCCAGCTAAAAGTATAAGCTCCGTCTCCACCACCAAATACCGAACTTAGATCCGCCGTTGATTGCGGACAAATATCTGCACCACTTACGGCGAGAGTAAGAGGTGCACGTACATTGACACAATGATTTTCGGTTGGCGAAACACATCCGCTTGCATCCGTTGCAATTACATCATAACAGGTATTTACTGTGGGACTAACACTGATCGGTCCTATTCCTACTCCGATCCATATATAAATATATGGCCCTCCATCTCCTCCGGCTCCAATTGCAGTTAAATTAGCAGTACCATTTTGACAAATCAAGGTATCGATAGAAGGAGCTACGGTAACTGCCATCGGCTCAGTAAGGGTAAAAGCAATTGTTGAATCACATCCCGAAGGGTCAGTTACGACTATTACGTAAGAACCATCGATCAGTCCTGTCTCGGTCGCAGTTATTCCTCCGGAACTCCATGAGTAGTTATACGGCGAGCCCGGAATAGTTGGCGTAATTGTAGCCGATCCATCAGTGAATCCATTACAGCTTGGGTCAACCGTCGTTAATGTAATATCAACAGGATTCGGATTAATCAGAACCACTGAATCGATCGCCGTACATCCCCCAGCACCGGTAATAGTGACATAAGTAGTTCCACCGCCTAAGCCGGTTTCGATAGACCCTGTTCCACCACTTGACCAGCTATAGGTGTATGGTCCTGAGCCGCCCGTAACTGCTGTAACCTCTCCGGTTCCGTCTGTAGCTCCAGAACATCCCGGATCTGTTCCAACAGTTGTAGGATCCAAACTATCCGGTAGAATTACCAACACCAAAGTATCATAGTTGATGTCACTCAAATGACAAGTCTCACAGGTAAATCTTGTTGAAAAGAATTCAATTTCATAGATGCTGTCCGATGCAAATGTATGAGTTTGAGAAAATACGCTACTGAATGTCCCGTCGTCAAAATCCCATTGCATTACATTTGTCGTTCCGGTGGTGAAATTTGGGAAAGTGATCGTCACACTATCCTGACAAGTAGTAACAAACATGGTGTCGGTTCCTCCTGTGATGTCCGCGACAACATCTTCACACTGAAAAGTCGCCAGATCCGCAATTGGCGGTCCTGAAGCGGCAGTAGCAAGTGGATAATTATTGATTAGAAGGTTTGTAGTCAAATCGTAAGACCAAAAATCCCCGAGCTTGGTCATGTACACTGAATTTCCATCGGCTCCAAGTGCCATTCCGCCTACACTTGTTGTGCCTACCTCAGGTGTTAAAATAGTGTTTGTAAGTGTTCCTCCCGGATCAACTTCGTTCACATTGCCTGCGCTAAAGAACATGTAGTAAGAGTTGCAATTAAACGGATTGTAATCCACATCGGTAATAAATCCTAACGAGCCCACAGATTCCGTAGTCACAACTCCTGTCTCAATATTCGTCTTAACTAAGTTGCCACCTATATACTGAATGTAATTTCCACAAACATCAACAGCGCCGTTAACGGTATAGGTCATTGTGGAGTTAGCGACTGTTGTTGCCCCTGTCCCATCCATTCGCATCAAATTACAAACTCCAGGACCCAGATTCTTAAGATAGTATAGACAGCCATCCAGTGCATTACAACCTAAGCCATTGATTGATCCGCTTTCCGGAAAAACCGCCGTCGTGGTATAAACTCCACCAATAAGGTCGGCTTGTACTATATCAGAACCGGGAATCGTATAAAAAATCGAACCACCACAAGGATCAAATGTCTGTCCAAATGACAATTGCCCTCCCAGAAGCAGACTGATTAATATTGTTATGAATTTGAAAATCGTCATGGTCTAATCCGTTTTATAGGACATACGGCTAATGTATACCAAGGCTGCTTATTTGGCAAGTCGCATTGAGTTATAAATTATATTCCTGAATTGAAATTATAAGCCCAATATGCCTTTATATCTGATCTTTCTGATTCAATTAAATTATACTCCACAAATTCATCATCGACAAGAAGCTTCGAAAATCTCTAAGACTAAACGAACCTATTTCGAATCAGAACGGCGATAGAAATTAATGTAAAAGCCTATCTTTAAACTAAGCTAAATACCATTAAATCCTTGAGAAGAATACTTTCAGCTATCGCCTGTTTAATTTCATTTACGTCGTCCGCAAATATTAACGCAGATAGTCTGGTTTCCCTGTGGAACGATGATGACGTTGCAGACACTATTCGATATGAAGTGGCGATTCAGCATGCCAGATTAGTCGTTCAAAACGTCGATCCACGGGTAATTGAAATCTTTGAGGAATTCATTGAAGAAGTAAAGGATTTTGACGACAAGGAGTGGTTAATTAGTGCAAAAAGATATGAGATAGCATTAATGAAAAATTATGAGAGATGTGATCCGGTTAAGGAATTCCTCTAATTGGTTGAAGAA
>CAZCAD010000039.1:0-13300 GCA_964496525.1 uncultured Flavobacteriales bacterium
CAACACCCAGGGTAAAAATTTACCCTCTTCATTGTAAGCGCCATTTTTGAATGTCTTAATGACTTTAATAAATACTTCTTGAAAAATATCGTTTGCCAAATTCTCATTTCGCACTTTGGAAATAATATAACCGAAGATTCGATCTTTATTTCTTGTCAATAAAATTTCAAAAGATTTTTCGTTACCTGCCAGATAACCTCTTATCAATTCCTTATCGGAAACTTCTTCTTTAGCCATAATCTACTTTTTAAGCGTGCAGCACAGAACTGCTCAATTTTCAAAACAAAATTTAAAAAAGTAGACTTTATCTATAGGCAAAAAATTTATTCGTTAATCCTCAAATATACGACAATTCACTGTATTTTCAAAGCTGTTACCCTCCCTTCCAGCATTCACTGACTGAAGTGTATACTTGCCTGATTTAACTGTAAAACAATCTTAGTTGCTGATTTGTTACACGTAGTTAAATTAAAAAGGGTTGGAATAATCTGTATTTTTGTAATCGCTTGAACACAAAATCGTCCTCAAACCATTGAAAACAAAGGCAAAACAAGTAATTGAAATAAAAGGCGCCAGGGTCCATAATTTGAAGAATGTGGACCTGAAAATTCCGCGAAATAAGTTCGTAGTCATTACCGGTCTTTCGGGCTCAGGAAAAAGCTCACTTGCGTTTGATACACTGTTTGCTGAGGGGCAAAGACGATATGTGGAGAGCCTGTCTTCCTACGCCCGCCAGTTTCTTGGGCGTCTGGACAAACCTGAGGTCGACTATATCAAGGGGATATCGCCTGCAATTGCCATTGAGCAGAAGGTTATTACAAATAATCCACGATCTACAGTTGGCACTGTTACTGAGATTTATGACTTTTTAAAGGTTCTTTTTGCCAGAATTGGAAAGACTTATTCACCTGAAACCGGCAAAGAAGTAAAGAAGCATTCAGTAACTGATGTGGTCAATCATGTCAACCAATTTAAAGAAGATGAAAAGATTCTAATTCTCTCACCTTGGCTTGTGAAGGAGGATCGATCTGCAAAGCAATCAATTGAAATGCTGATTTCGCAAGGATATACGAAGGTTATGGTAAAGGATGAGGTAATGGATTTGGATGGACTTACACCCAAAAGCCATGTTGGCGGCAAGAGTTTTATTGTTATTGATCGTTTAAAGCATAAGCCGGATGATGAGGATTATAGCTCGCGCCTTGCCGATTCGGCCCAAACAGCATTTTTCGAAGGATTTGGGAATATGCTGGTCTATCATGCCGATACCAAAAAATCTACAAAATTCTCAAGTCGATTTGAGCTGGACGGTCTTGAATTTATTGAACCTTCTATCAACTTTTTCACTTTTAACAATCCATTTGGTGCCTGCAATACCTGCGAAGGTTACGGCAGTACGATTGGGATTGACACCAATCTGGTTATTCCTGACAAAAGCCTAAGTGTTTATGATGATGCAGTAGTGGCCTGGAAAGGGGATAAAATGTCTGAGTGGAAGATGAATGTTGTAGCGAATGCGCAGGATGCCGATTTTCCGATTCATCGACCATACGCCGAGCTTCGTGAAGAGGAACTCGATATTTTGTGGAACGGAAAGGGGAAGCTCAAAGGAATTCAAAAGTTCTTTGATTATCTGAAGCGGAAATCCTACAAAATTCACTATCGAATTATGCTGTCACGATACAGGGGTAAAACCTTATGTCCCGAATGTCGGGGAACCAGGCTTAGAAAAGAGACTTCCTACGTGAAGATTGACGGACATTGTTTGAGCGATTTGCTATTGATGCCGTTAAATGAACTCAACGTCCTATTTCAAGACATTAAATTAGATAAGTACCAGGAGGAAATTGCTAAACGTCTGCTCATAGAAATTCGGAACCGAATCAGTTATCTAAATGAGGTTGGATTGGGGTATCTGACTCTAAACAGACAGTCTTCTACTTTATCCGGAGGTGAATCGCAGCGGATTAATCTGGCCACTTCTTTGGGAAGTAGTTTAGTTGGTTCAATATACATTCTTGATGAGCCAAGTATCGGACTACATCCGCGTGACACCAAAAGGCTGGTCGGCATTCTTGACAGTCTTAAGAAAGTTGGCAATACGGTGATCGTTGTCGAACATGAGGAAGAGGTGATGCGGGCAGCTGATCAAATAATTGATATCGGTCCGAAAGCAGGAGTTTATGGTGGTGAAATTGTATTTCAGGGATCGCACAAAGATTTACTTAAGGCTAAAAACAGCCTGACGGCTCAGTATCTTACAAATCAAGTGAGTATTCCAATTCCCGATCGACGAAGAACGCTCAATCATAAAATCAACATAAAAGGTTGTCGTGAGAACAATCTAAAAAATGTTGATATCCACATTCCTTTAAATGGATTGGTCTGTATTTCCGGAGTAAGTGGTTCGGGCAAATCGACCATCGTTAAACAGATTTTATATCCGGCTTTGTTAAAAGAGTTGGGTAAATCCTCCAACAAAATTGGAGACTTTGACGGATTGGAAGGTGATCTCAAACGAATAGAGGAAGTGGAAATGGTGGATCAAAACCCAATCGGCCGTTCTTCGAGATCAAATCCTGCAACCTATGTCAAGGCATTTGATTACATCCGTGAGCTTTTCTCCAGACAGCAACTATCGAAGATCAGAGGACATAAGCCCGGTTATTTTTCGTACAATGTTCCCGGAGGTAGATGTGAAGTTTGCAAGGGGGAGGGCGAAATTACCATCTCCATGCAGTTTATGGCCGATGTAAAATTAATCTGCGAAGAATGCAAGGGCCATCGTTATAAACCAGAAACGCTGGAAGTGGAATATAAGGGGAAGACCATTTCAGATATCTTAAAGATGCCAATCGAAGAGGCGATACAGTTCTTTGAGGAATCCAATTCGATTGAGCGGAAGATATTGGAACGTATTCAAGCACTTTATGATTTGGGATTGGGATACCTGCAGTTGGGTCAGTCGTCGAGCACTTTATCAGGCGGTGAGGCGCAACGGGTTAAGCTGGCATCCTTCTTAAACAAAGGTCAAAACAAGCACACTCCTACCCTTTTCATTTTTGACGAACCGACAACAGGCTTGCACTTTCATGATATTTCTAAACTTCTTGTAGCCTTTAATGAACTCATTAAACTTGGTCATTCTGTTTTGGTTATCGAACATAATATGGATGTCCTTAAATGTGCGGATTGGATAGTTGATCTTGGTCCTGAAGGCGGAAAAGAAGGGGGTAATGTCGTATTTGAGGGAATTCCGGAAGATTTGGCAAAATCCAAGAAATCTCATACTTCAGCCTATCTGAAAGAGAAGCTCTAGTGTCATGTCAGGTGTTAAATGACGCTAGTCAGAGGACGCTACGACTTTCTTTTTGAAGGCCCATCCAAATCGAACTCCCATAGTTGTGGAAGCAGTGAGAATCATATGTTTTGTATTCATATTCCACCCTGATGGACTATTTGTCCATACGATTTCGCTGTCTGCAGGAAGCTTGTCTACATTGAAGACCCTGCTCATGCTCAAGTTGGCTCCCAGGTACCATTCAAAAGCGAAGCGATTTCTAAATACCCTGGCCTGTCCGAATTTAACTCCCCAAGTCGCAGAAATTCGATGGAAGTTCATGTCCATATTTTGAAAGTAGGCGTAAGTGGTATTATTGCCGCCACCCCCAAATAATGGAATATCGAGAAAATCAAATACCGTTTGTACTTGCGGAATCACTTCGCCACCATCCGGTTCAAAACCTAAGGTCGTCTCGGTGCGAATGAATCTGTAATCGAGCTCAATTCCGGCTGAGAGATAACTAACCTTAGAATCTTTGAGATAGGTTTTGATTTCACCTCTGACCATTCCTCCAATACTATGATCAAACAGCTTGCCCCATGTTTGATTACTCAGAATTAAGGCGGTAGTAATTGAATAATTCGGCAATAAAGCTGCTCCTAATTGGTAGCCTAATCTTCCCTTCGAAGGGCGAAATTCTATGTCTGCTGAAATCTTAGGAGCAACTGCCATATATTCTAATGGCGTTATTTTCAAAATCATCAAATCCTCCTTCAACATCGGATCCTCGCCTTCTTTTAAGGGTGCAGTTTCATCTTCCTTAGGTTTTGGATCCTTCGGTGATGGTGTATACTGCGAAAAGACGGTCGCAGATAGAATTATGGGTATGATGGCGATCAGTCGTTGCATTTCTTCCCTATTGTCTTAGTGTCGTTTTTAATAGAAGGTCTCCCTACTCTTTTTTTATTAACAATCTATATGCTTTTCAACAAAGAAAAAAAGAAGCAAAAAAAGAAAACTATAACACCATTAAGATCTTCTTGTTCAAAGCTGTTTTATTGTCCTGCTAATCTAAAGGAGGCGTGACTGTCTCACTGAATTAAATCGCTGATTCGGATGGCCTTGAATCTTTAGCGCAGAATGTACATCTTACCAAAGTCCTTTTTGAAATATTGATCTGCGCCGCTATCACGGTGATCAACTTCTTCACCATTAATTTTTGTAATTACATGATAGAGATAAACTCCATTGGCCAATACATCTCCATATTCGTCACGGCCATCCCATCGGTACTCTGTAATATTACGACCGATTTGAATCGGGCCAAGCTCATCAACGGTTATTTCTCTGACCACTTTTCCACTTATGGTAAGAATCTGAATCGTGAATTCATCCGGAATGACTGAACCGGTCAAGGTGAAGACAAATTGAGTTTGAGTGCTAAAGGGGTTGGGATAATTCATTAAATGAGTAATGGAGGAGTTATGATCAACCTCAAACTCGATGTCATAATTAAAGTCACCCGAAATATTACCCGATTCATCTGTACCCTGAACAAGCAGACGATACATTCCATCCAACTCAAAATCACCATCATAGATGATTTTGAACTTTTTAGAAGAAGCATCCGCAGGAATCCACTGCATCAACGGCTCTCCTAATCCGTTTCTAAAGCGTAATGGTTTCTGAACACCATTTGGATCGGTCAGATAAATTCCAAAATTGGCCGTATCTGCCTCCTCTTCCATCAAGAGAAACTCATTCTCATCTTTAAGGGAAATAACAATCTCAGAGGATGGATCTACGATATCACCATTCATGATATGAAAGCCATTGAACGTCACATCAAGAATCGGATTTTCATCATCTCCAACAGCGTAGAATGGAATTTGGGCGATGTTATTAAAGTAATATTGCTCTAATTGATCTTGAACTCCCGGTGCGACGTAAGGATTCATTTCTACCCAAAGACTGTTCAGGCCTTCCAGCCCAAATGTTTCAATTACCAATGTATCTCGAATCTTCTGCCCAACGCGGAGTGAATCTTGTCTTGGGTATGGAATTGGTATAATATTATGTTCGGAATCCTCGATCCAATAGTTTATCAATAATGAATCCATTGGCAAATCGGATATGTTTTTTACATCAAAAGCCACAACAATGTCTTGTCCTTCGGGGAGTGTATCCCCAGGTGAGAATAAAACTCCCTCAGAGCCGTCTAAGGCTGCTTCAGGAACATGTTGATACAGGACATGCCAATAGTCAATCTGGGATGGGGTGTTTCCACTTGTGTCTAAATATTCCGCCTCCAATTGCATGAACGGGTACAATGTCGCATCGACGTAACTGTTCAGACTGATGATAGAATCATTCGAGGTGAATAAGGTGTCAATAAACAATACCTTTCCTCCTGTGGCAGAAATGCCAAATACTTTCAATCGGGTAGAATCGTCCGTAGGGCCCTCCATTGGGTCTTGTTTCCAATGGATTGATTCCCATGTTTTTGCCGGGCCGATAATTGTCGACGTTTCTTCGCCATAGTAATCAAATCCCCAAAGCGTATCCACCAGGGTAATTAAATCATCAATGTTTTCACCAATCACTTCCTGAAAGAAAGTCGGATCTCCTTTTTTCCCGAACAGAATAAAGGGTAAGGTGTCCTGACCTACATAAATGCTATCCGATCCTAAATTCTGGAAAGTTGTAAAAAGCGTTGGTTGCATTGCTGACCAATTATCAAATAAACCAAAAATGGATGTATAAATAAGGTAGTAGTAGCCATCCGGAATTTCATTCTCAATCATGTTTTCACAAGCAGCCAACTGTACAGGGTCGTCTTGTTTGAATCCAAAATGATATTCTACCCTGGGGCGACAAGACCCATTATGATTATCATTTCCAAAATAATGTGTCGGATTAAATATAGTGGAACCATCATCCCAATAATTTCCCCAAGGTTCAAGATTAAACGGATCCATTACACAGACAAAAATTTGAGGTGTGATACCGCAAAAATTATACTCGGCAATTTCGCCATCGATGTGATACAGTGTAAAGGCAAATTCGAGGAATGAATCTGCTGAGCCGTAAACGTCACAGTCGATGGATTTGAAAGAAGGGCCAAAGAGTCGCTTGCGAGCAGGGCGATCATAATTAATGAACAAAAAGTTATTGTTTTTAAATTGAAAGAAATGATCCTGTCCCCAACCTTCTTTATTATTGATGTGTTCGAAAGATTGTTCAACCCAGACATAAGCCCCGGTATCAACTACCGCCACCCGCCAAAAATATGAAACGCTGTCCTGTAGTAAAAGTTCATCCGGTAATGCCGTACTCATATTCAACCACTCATCAAATTCTACTTCCACAGTACCCCCTAAAGAAGCCTGAATATTAAACCGATGCTCAGGACTGTTGAACAAATCCGTTGTATCAATTTCAAATCGATAAGTCGCCATACCGGAAAACGGATTCACAGTTGATCCGACAACCGTAATCGTATCGCCGGGAACAACTGCGTAGTCGTAAGGCCATGCGGGATAAATTCCGTCAATATCGAAAATAACGAATTTGCTAATTTGATTATTCCCTATCTCATCATATTGTTCAGGAATCAGCGACGGAATATCCACTGAAACTTTAAATTCATTTATCCCAACAGCCAAATTTGTATAAAAAGGAATTGTGAAAACAACCGTGTCAATATAATCTATCCCGGCGACAGTTTGAGTGTACAGAGAATCACCTCCGTTATTGGGGAATATCCTTGTAAGCTCAACAGAGAAAGTATCCGTCGCGGATTTCCCCAGATTATAGACAACGACATTGACATCGATTGAATCAACCGTTAAATCAACCACAGCCGGCTCGACAAAAATGCTGTTTTCGTTCACCTCTAATTCCGGACGCTCATGTGGGTTGGCTTTAAGGGCCGGATCACCATGCAGCGTCATTTGCAAACAGACGTTCAGCAATCCAAAACTCATTACGCTACCCTGTACTGTTTGTATCGCTCTCTGTGCATGTTGGCCCAATGATCCACCGTAATTCCCGATTCCAACATCATAGAATAATGCATTGGAATATGAGTGCAGGGAGTTTGAAAACGCCTGCTTGACATTTGCCAGGAATGCTATTGCTCCCATATCCTCGATTATGACCCATTTCTCAGAAGTACTTAAATTATTAGGCTCATGAATATTACCTGTTAGGCATGCGTTGCCAATAACCCACGGATATTTTTCCTTATTATTCCAATTTTCGGGATCCTCCACGTTCTGGTCAAATCCATCTGCTGAGGCATGACCAAAAAATGTCATTATCGACACACCTTTTTGAATATGCTCTGTCACCTCAGTCAAGGTAACAGGGTCAATCGGATCGGATACTGTCTTGTAAAATGCCGTTACATTTCCACCGTATTCCGGTCCCTCAAGATAGCCTTCATAGGTCTCCAAATAATACTTGAAGGTACTTTGCTCCGTATAATTTGATCCACCACCAAAATGCAGGATTTCTTTTTGCCATAATTTTTCATTTACATTGTAAATTGAATTTGGATCCTGTGCTGATTCATATTCCTTCACCTTCGATAAATAAATGTCAACCTCTGCGTCGGTTTGGGCAGCCAGTCGACCGATAGGTATTAACGGATCCCATAAGTTGGTGTCAAGATTGGCGGTTATAAGATTATCTGAAGTGGGATATCCCCATGTAGGTATCAAACACATATTGTAGGCGGCATCTCCTAAACGCATTCCGTCTCCTGATGCAATGTTCTCGTTTGCTTCTCTCACACCTTTTCCCAGCAAAAAAATGTTGTTCGGTTTTTCAGTAGATAAATCGTAGGCGAAATCAATAAATCTTCTTAATGCCATGACGTGCTTTGGTACGCCGCCACCAAATTGATGATACAATTCTTCTACATTAATCAATAATGCATTGTGATTTCCCCCAGGGGCACTTGCTCTATAATCAAGATAGTCTGTTGCTGATGTCCAAATAGTTGGATGCGAAATAATGATATAAGCATCCTCGAATGGATAAGTGCTGTAATCTATAAAGTCACCTGTACCATTTATTGCGCTGAGAACTACAACGTCTGTAATCGCTGATTCGTCCAAAATGATAAAACGTTGGTCGGCACCAGAGCTTAAGTTTGGAATTAATACCTGATACGTTCCGGCCGAATTCACCACCGGAATTTTTTTCATACTTCCGTCTAATGTAAAGGCGATCGGATTTGCCGAGACGAAGTTTGTAAAACCATAATATGATTTGGTTTCA
This sequence comes from uncultured Flavobacteriales bacterium, assembly GCA_964496525.1. Lineage (GTDB taxonomy): Bacteria > Bacteroidota > Bacteroidia > Flavobacteriales_D > Crocinitomicaceae > JAKSBJ01. The sequence goes on from CAZCAD010000039.1 coordinate 8,570, forward strand.
GACGAATTGAATGGTACGCTCATCTCCATTTTCGACAGTGCCTGCAAATCGGTTGAATGTCCATAAGTCAGTTCTACGTAAGAGACGTTTTGATAATCCGAGGCCACGCCCAAATCGTCAATAAGCTGATGCCTGATTCTTACATTGGCGATGCCGAGAGCCCCAAAGGGTACGGTGAAAGGCAAAGTAATTTTCGGATAGGCAGCATAAATCGTATCGTACAAAATCGTGTTCGTCAGACCGTACTGAAGCTGCAAATGATGATTCCCAGGACCGGTATACGAGGCGTTTGACGAACCTGCGGACACTGCCACCCCTGTTGCATCAACAGCTCCGGGACCAACATAAGCGTTGACAGTCGGAATTAGGAAATCGTGATAATTTACCGGAGAGGCCGCGAACTTGTAATCGGCAAACCAGCCTTCTCCATCCACATAAGTCGCATTAGACATACCACCCACTTTATATCCTTCCAAATAAACTACATGCCCTTCCATATAATTTGTCTTCAAGAAAAAAGGCTGAGCGGAATAAGATGCAAAATCAATATCAGTTTCTTCTTGTATTCTTGCATTTGAGCCTACATCCCATGACAGATAATAATTGATGGTGTCGTTGTAATGAGGATAGTATTTGTTGGCCACCTGCACCGGATCGTCGTACATCAAAGAATCCAACCATGTGTTGTTCCTTTGAGCATAAAGTAGTATATAATCCCCCGAGTCAAAAGAACCATCTCCGCCGTCTTCAACAAAGATTTGTTGTTCCTTTTCGAATCCAAAAATTTGAAAATCATCGGGTGCAATTGTACCGACCGGAACTCCGGCTGCAGCCAGTGTGGCGTAATCTAATTTGTAAATACCGTCCGACTCAATTTTAAACGAATAATACTTTTGACCATAATCAATCCACTCATTCCCATACTGTGCAAAAGACAGCGAGGTCATGAACAAACCGATCATCAGTAAAAGTCTATTCATCTCGCGGTTTATTTTCTTTCGGTTTAGGATCGGCTAATTTAAATCTCAGTGAAAATACGTGAGAATAGAGCGCGACGGATGCATCTCCGATATCCGTAAAAGCATAATCAATACTAATTCCTTTGAATCCAACTCCAATTCCAATATTTGGTTGAATCGTAAGTGATTCAGTCAGATCGGGATTCTTGATAAAAGTAAAATTTCCTATTCCGCCTCTAAGCGTCACCCATTTTCCATAACCAAGTGCTAATCCGAAGTGGGGGTCAATACTAATTGGAGAAGTTCGAATCAGTACATTTCGTCGCCCATCCGTATTCAGGTCAAAATCAATTTCACTTTTGACATAAAACTCCTTTATGATTTTGGTTTTGAACTGGGCTCCCAAAATAAGCTTTGGCAACGTGATTTCCAATCCATTCTCCGGAATTTCATTTCCGGTCACTTGAAATGTTTCGATCATCTGATCATCCAAACTAAATGACCAGGCGTTAAAGGTGGATGTAATATCTCTAAACATTGCACCGAACTTCCACTTATCGCCCAATTGATATTTTAGACCCGCATCCATTCCAAACCCCCAAGAACGGGCAAAATTACCAACGTGTCGATAGACCACTTTAAAATTAGCTCCTCCACTTAAACCCTTCAGTAATTTTCTTGCGTAGGAAAATAAGAATCCATAATCTCCGGCCGAGAAGGTGGTGATTTTATCATAATCAATATTTCCGGATGCATCGATCAGTTGAGTCGTATTTGGAATATCGTCAACTCCAAATCGGATGAATGTAAAAGCGGCGGTGCTTTTGTTGTCGATGGGTTTTGCTATTCCCAGGTAATCATACTTGGCAATTCCGGCGAAATATTCCGAGTGCATTGCTCCTATTTGAAGAAAGTCTTTGACTTCAACCAGTCCGGCCGGATTCCAATAACCGGCGGTCACATCATCAACGCCGGCCACAACGGCATTGGACATACCAAAAGCTGACGCCCCTACCCCAATAGCAAGAAATTCATTGGAATATTTGGGCGCGATATCCTGGGCCATTGAGATTTGAGAAATGACAAGGCCGGGAAGTAATAAAATTAAGAACAAACGTCTCATAGCAGCTATTAAGGCAATGTTACGAAATAACTTAATCATTCTTACTCGATATTTTTCACACTAACTTCGCCTGCCTGCCGGCAAGGCAGGTTAAAAATACTCGCCATAGCTTTGGCTATGCCTGTGTTTTTTGCCTTGTTTTTGCAAAAAATATCTTCGCCATCGGAGTTTAACTTATTTCGTAACATTGCCTATGCTAAAAACTCCCTGATATAGGGATAATCGTCCTGTTTATACACATCTTCAAATAATTCCGATGCATCAGGAAGAGCAGATTCTTCGGCAAATTTAATTGACTCTTCAATCTCTTTCTTGACCCATTTTCTTATCGCCTCTATCTCTTTCCTGGTCATAAATTTATTTTCTTCAATCACCTCTTCTAAATGAACAATCGGATCCTTCATCTTCCATTCTTCCACTTCATCCTTTGAACGATACTTCTGAGGATCTGACATGGAATGACCTTTATATCGGTAGGTATGAACATCCAATAGAGTCGGACCACCACCGCTCCTGGCTCTTTCAGCGGCTTCCTCTATCGCGACATGAACTGTTTCTGGCTTCATTCCGTCAACTCTGAAAGCCGGCATATCATACGCTAATCCTATCTTGGTCATGTCAGTTACATTCGTTGTTCGCTCAATTGAGGTACCCATGGCATAGACATTGTTCTCGAGTATAAAAACAACCGGTAGCTTCCAGGTCATTGCCATATTGAACGTTTCGTGAAGTGCTCCCTGCCGAGCCGCTCCATCTCCAAATGAACAGAAACAAACATTGCCGGTTTCATTATACTTCTCTGCAAAAGCAATACCTGCGCCCATTGGAATTTGTGCACCGACAATTCCATGTCCTCCGTAGAATCCTCTTTCCAAATCGAAGAAATGCATGGAACCTCCCTTACCTTTTGAACAACCGGTTATTTTACCGTAAAGTTCCGCCACTAATATTCGCGGATCGGTTCCCAGAGCAATAGGATGACCATGACTACGATAGGCTGTAATGTGCTTATCACCTTCTTTACAGGCCGATGCTGTTCCTATTACAACTGCCTCCTGACCGATATAGAGATGCAGAAATCCTCCAAATTTTTGTTGGATATAGAGCTGAGATATTTTTTCCTCAAACTTTCTGATCAAAAGCATATCCTTATACCATTTTGCATAAGTTTCTTTTGAAAACTTCGATCCTTTCGATTTACTTTTTTTTGTTGCAGCCATAGTCGTCATAGGCTTTATACAGTCTCCATTTTGACGGGACAAATATAAGACTTGTGTTTTAACCGTTCTTCAAAAATCTTCCGTCAAAATGAAGAGGAAGCAAATCAAGGCAGCGATCAACAATTACGATCTGTCCATTTTTTCCAATCAGGTAAAGTTTTATAGGCTGATTCTGACCTTGCTCAACTTCTACCAATGTTTGTCGGCACATTCCACAGGGCGGAACGGCATTAGTGGTATCGGCGTCAGCGTCAGCGTAAATCATAAGACATTCAATTGCAACGTCAGGATAATTTGATACTACAGTGGACAATAAATTCCGTTCGGCGCAGATGGAAACGGGATATGAAGCATTCTCAACATTAGCACCCTTCAGTATTTCTCCATTCTCAAGTTTAAGAACAGCGCTTACTTTAAATTGAGAATAAGGAGCGTATGCATTCGTGGCAAAATCAATACAATTTTGAATCAAGTCTTTGATCTCATCTCCTAAAGAAGAAGCGTCAGCTAACTCTAAATATTCGAAACGAATCTGTTTTTCACTCATAATCTGTGATAAAACTAGGCATTTAAGTGGGGTTTTAACGGTTGAGACTGTTTAAATAGTGTCTGGTCGGAAATAGACGATTTTTCTAAATTCACTAATTTTTAATTAGACACTAAATACCGTACAAGGTTGGAAACAGGTCGTAGGCTGGGTTGTTCTCACCTTGTCGTAAAATTATATACATTTGTTCGGTGCAAAAAACGACTTATCCTGAAATAGCAAACATGCGGGCTTTCGACCACATTACCTTGGGCGAAATGGATGAGGTAAAGCTCTTAAACAGGACGGATACGAAATTTGTTCTAAGGCGATCACTGATAAATAACTTATTTGATTCACTTGCCGAGGGCTATCGTTGTCTAAACGTTGAGGGAAATATCGTTAGTCGATATAAAACGCTTTATTTTGACACAGCGGACTTTAGTTTTTACCTGAATCACCATAACGGACATTTGAACCGACACAAAGTGCGAATGAGAAAATATGTGGAATCCGATCTTTATTTTCTTGAAATCAAACACAAGTACAAGGAAAGAACGAATAAGAAAAGAACTAAAATTGACGATTTTGAACTGGAAATGAGTCCTAAGTCCAAAGATTATGTTGATGAAATTATCGGCAGGGAATATCCTTTGGTGTCAAATCTCTTTAATTCATTTGGTCGTGTTACATTAGTAAACAATCAGGAGAAAGAACGCTTAACGATCGACTTTGATTTAAGATATCAATGGGAAAATCAAGAGCATCAATATGATCATGTCGTTATTGCGGAATTGAAGCAGGAGAGAGTAAATCGAAAAAGTTTGTTCTTTAGGCTTATGAAAGAGAATAGGGTTCGACAGACCGGAATGAGCAAGTACTGTCTTGGAGTGATAACTTTAA
>CAZCAD010000040.1:0-13144 GCA_964496525.1 uncultured Flavobacteriales bacterium
TCTTCTTATCAAAGAGCAATTATATTGTTTTGCTAATCTAAAGGCGGTAGGCAGGTTAAAAAATATTACCATAGCTACGGCTATGCAAAGATTTTTTGCCTTGATCTGACCCAAAATCTATTATCGCCTTTCCCGTCATTTAACACTTGACATGACACTAGCGATAGCCCGACTACGTTGAAACTTCGTCGGGCAAGGCCCGAAAGAAGTTTTATCGGAGGGCTCCCTAATCTTTAAATTTCAGAATATCTGAACGTCCTTTATTAAAAATGCGGTTGCTGTTGTCTTTGCCTTTGCGCTTAGCCTTTTGATCTTCAGCAGATAAGTGAATGATTTCGATACAGTCATTGGAACAACAATTTTCCATTTTCTTTTTGCAGTCGGCGCACTGAATAAAGAGGAGATTGCAATCAACATTTAAGCAATTTGTATGATTATCGCATTCGTCACCGCACTGATGGCAGCTTGAGATGATGTCTTCACTGATCCGCTCGGCCAAGCGATTGTCGAAGACGAAATTTTTACCGATGAATTTATTTTCCAGCCCTTCAGCTTTCACCTGACGAGTATATTCAATTATTCCACCTTCAAGTTGGTATACCTTTTTAAATCCCTGATGTTTTAGATAGGCCGAAGCTTTCTCGCAGCGAATACCGCCGGTACAATACATCACAATATTCTTCTCATCTTCCTGCCCCTTTATTTCATCCAAAATAAGTGGCAATGAATCCCGAAAGGTGTCTACGTCAGGAGTCCATGCTCCTTCAAAATGTCCAATTTCACTTTCGTAATGGTTTCTCATATCGATAAGAAAGGTATCGTCATCTGAAATAACCTTGTTGAACTCATCCGCATTCAGATGAACACCTTTATCGGTTACATCAAAACTCTTGTCATTCAATCCGTCGGCGACAATTTTATCTCGAATTTTGACTTTTAACTTCAGGAAGGAGTAATCATCCTGTTCCACCGCCACATTTATTCGAATATCGTTTAGAAAATCAATGCTGTCCAGGTGTTTCTTAAACGCATCAAAGTTTACTGCAGGTACTGATAGCTGTGCGTTTATTCCTTCGTTGGCAACATAAATTCTACCTAAAACGTCAAGCTCGTTCCAAGCGATGAAAAGGTGGTTGCGAAAAATCTCCGTGTTCTCTATTTGGTGATACTGATAGAAAGAAACGGTTAAACGGTCGTCGCCGGCCTCTTCGATGAGATATCTTCTTTCCTCAGCGTTTAGTTTATTGTACAGTTGCATGCTATAAATAATTAAGTCTGGATCCTTAACAGACGCTGCCCGACTTCCCAATTCCAAATCGACCGGCGACACAAAGGTAGGTAGAGCCTGGTCAGAAACTTCCCAAAATTAGAAAAGTTTCTTTTTGACCTGCCTGCCATGCCCTCGGCAGATAAACCGGACTCGCCTCACTGCGCAGCAGGTAGTTTTTAAGTATTGGGGGTTCGGTGGTTTTTGCTATTTTTCAGTCGCAGATAAAATGACTAAGGTTAGAAGAAAAAATATTGTTTGCCCGAATTGTGAGGAAGAGCTTGCAGAAAAGGCCAATTACTGCCCAAATTGCGGGCAAGAGAATCATGAAAGTCGAGTAACAGTAAAAATGCTGCTTACCGATGTTTTTATGGAATTCTGGTCGGTAGATAATAAAGGGTTGAGAAGTTTGAGTTCACTCTTATTTCGCCCGGGATTTCTGAGTAAAAAATTTATTGAGGGTAAGCGCCGAATTTATAATCGACCGCTTAGAATTTATCTTTTCATTTCCTTTATTTTCTTCCTGCTTAGCAGTGTTAGTCCATCGAATGTTCCTGGAGATGCCGGACAGGCAGCCGCAACTACCGATTCTGCTTTGGTTAATGACAGCTCGGGAGTTCAGGGAAAAATAAACTTCACCCTTGACGAACAAGCTCTTGGCAAGGACAGCAGCAGTGCGTTTGGCATGGTGCTGAAGGAAAAAATGGATATTATCAATACACCAGAAGGTGGTAAGCTATTTATGAAAGAAATGGAACAAACTATTCCAATTTTCGCCTTTCTTCTGATTCCATTGCTTGCCTTGTATATGTACTGGATGTTTTGGAGAAAGGATAGATATTATGTAGACAGTTTTGTGTATGCTTTGCACTGTCAAACCTTTGCATTTCTCCTACTGATCCTTTACACTATAATTGAATTCTTTATGGATATTCCGTTTGGGATTCCGGCGGTATTGCTGATATGCGCGATTTACTTTATTATTTCGGCGAAGCGGTTGTACGGTGTGTCTTATATAGGCGCAATTCTACGCTTATCTGCGGTTGCTATGGTGCACCTGCTAATGTCCTCTCTGCTGGTGTTGGCTTACCTGCTCCTGATGATTTTCATGTATGTTTAGTGACGACCGGACAAATTCGATTCAGATAACTTTCTCTGGAATATATTGAATTCTACTTCATAATATTCATTCATAAAGAGGCCGACACCACAAGCATATATTCCGGTCAATTGAATCGTATATTTTCCGGAATAAACGGTTTCATAATTATCTTTGCAATTCTGAATCCAGGCGACAACGTTATAGTTCTGATATATTAGACATTATAACAAAGGATCATTTTTTTCTCCACCCGGCTTCACTCTTTGCTTTTCGCATGAAACAAGGGTTCCAAATGCTAACAGTAGAAGCGGACATCTTATTCTTATAAAATTATGTTTGTTTATTCTGATGTGTACGACTGAGAAAGGGTTGCATTCGAAAAGGTCCCAGTGTCCTATTCATTAAAGCAGAAGAGTTCTTAGATCCGGATTCCCATGATAAGGACATCGTCAATCTGAGGTTCTTCACCCATCCAAGCATCAAAACGATTGATCAGTTCATGCTTTTGTTCGAGCATCGGCATATCGTGAACTTCTTCCAGCACATCTCTTAATTGTTTGTACTTGAATTTCTTGCCTCTTGGTCCGCCAAACTGGTCGGCATAACCATCTGAGAAAAGATAAACGCAATCTCCTTTTTCAAGCTGGAATGTATGGTTGGTGTAGATGTCCACAACTCCGTCATCATTCATGCCAATTGGTAATTTGTCCGCTTTCGTCTCCTGCAAACCATCTTTGGTAACGACATAAAGTGGATTGTAAGCACCGGAATACTGAAGGACTCTGGTCTTCCTGTTAAAAGCACATAACCCAAGATCCATTCCGTCCTTGATTCCACTTTCCCCACCGGTTTGCCTCAGGCGTTCATTGACACCTTCGTCTAAATAACTCAAAATCTCGTTAGGCTCATGAATGTGCTTCTCCATAATTGCCTGATGCAAATAATTGAATCCAACTACAGACATTAGTGCTCCCGGAACACCATGTCCGGTACAATCAACGGCTGAGAAATAGATGCTATCTTCTTTTTCCTCAACGAAGTAAAAGTCTCCACTCACCATATCTTTTGGCAAATAAATGACAAAACTATCGCCCAAAACACCCTCTACAACTGTAATAGGAGCCATTATAGCCTGTTGAATGCGTTTTGCATAGGTGATGCTATCCGTCAAATCTTTTTTGCTTTCAAGAAGCAGGTTATGTTCTTCGTGAAGTTGATTCTTTAGCTGTTCCAATTCGCTCCGGACCAACTTCAGTTCTTTTTGAAGGGCGGCATTTTGAGATTTAAGTTCTTCAGTAGTTTCCATTGAGATGCTTAAGAAATTAAATATAAGAAAATCAAATGAAGGTGGCGACTAAGGAGAGGTTTTGATGCTATGTTTGAATATTTTGCTGCTATGTGACTTTCATAGATTAATTTCTATTTTTAGACCAACGGATTAGATTACTAACCACTTTTGATATCAAATTTTATAGAAAAATAGCTTCTGGCCGGATTCTTCAAATTCTATTTGCAGTGTGCCTGTGTATATTAAGTACTCATCTTAATGCCCAGGCAAAATTTGAGGCCGATAGTTTGAAAAAAGTCTTAAAGGATGCCGGTGAAAATGATGATAAAACGGCGATTCTTTATGACCTCGGACGCGCTTATTTTAAACTCAATAAAGACACCGCAATTCTCTATTTCGAGGCAACCTACCAATCTGCAATACAAACTGAAAACCTCATTTTTCTGAGCAAGGCGGCCGGAGGGCTGAGTCAGAGCCATAAAGAACGCGACCCGATAAAAAGTGCTGAGTACGCTATTATTTCTTTGAATATGGCTGAAAAATCGGGAAACCCCGAACAATTAGCTGCAGCCTATAGAGATATGGCAATATACTATCAATATACCGGGGATCTTGACAAAGCGAGAGCGTATCATCAAAAATCTCTTGAGCTGAATAATCAAATGCGAGATTCACTAAATATTGCACGGGATTACAATGGTTTGGGCATAATAGATATGATGCAGGGTAAGTACGATGAGGGTTTGGAAAAGTGGAAAAAGTCTCTTGCGATCAAACTTCGCCGTGGTTATAGAGCGGATGCTGCGAACTCAATGTCGAACATTGCACTTTATTATAAAGATATAGGACGATATCTTGAAGCAAAGGAATACCTGGACCGGTCGAATTCTATCCTTCATGAGTATAATGATTATAGTCGATTGGCAGACAATTATCAAATCATGGGGGAATTGTATCTGAATATGGAGAATTATTATTACGCTATTCCTTATTTTGATTCTGCTCAGACTTACTTTGATTCGATTAAGGCAACCTATGGAAGAATGGATACATATTTGGCTGCTTCCAGGGCTTATGAAGGAATAGGTGATTATGAAATCGCGATGGCCAATTTGAAAGATTATGTTAAACTTTCTGACGAAAAAAATAAGGAATCAAGGGCCAGGATATCTCAGGAACTTGCGGCAAAATATGAATCTGAAAAAAAAGAGCATGAAAATTTGATATTAAAGAATGAAAATTTGCTGCAAGAAACGCAAATTGAAGAAGAGGAACGCAACATTATGTTCATGTCAATTGGAATTGGAGTTATTATTTTGGTAATGATTGTAATTATACTGATGCTGAGAAAAGTAAAGCAAGCAAAACAAGATGTTGAAGTTCAAAAATCGGTTGTAGAAAATAAGAATCAGGAAATTACGGACAGTATAGAATATGCCAAGCGATTACAAGAGGCAATTTTACCGTCTGAAGAGTCCATTAATCAAGGCTTATCAGAGAATTTTGTTTTATACATACCTAAGGATATAGTTGCAGGAGATTTTTATTGGATGGAAAATCTGGATGATGGAAATGTGTTGATTGCCGCAGCGGATTGTACCGGACATGGTGTACCAGGAGCTATGGTTTCGGTAGTCTGCCACAATGCTCTGAACAGATCGGTGCGAGAATTTGGACTAAGGGATCCTGGACTGATCCTTGATAAAACGACTGATCTGGTCATTGAAACCTTTGAAAAAAGTGGTCATGAGGTGAAAGATGGAATGGATATATGTCTTTGCATGATCGACAAGACCAACAATCGGCTTAAATATTCCGGAGCCAATAACAGTCTATATCATATTGCAAATACCGAGTTTAGAGAAATCAAACCGACAAAACAGCCCGTCGGTAAGCACGAGGACCGCAAGAAATTTGAAACAGTTGATATTCCGGTCAAAACCGGGGAAGTTGTTTATTTATTTACCGATGGCTATGCCGATCAGTTTGGCGGACCAAAGGGAAAGAAGCTCAAATACAGCAAATTCAAAGAACTCCTGGTAAATAATCACCTCAGTAAAATGAAGGAGCAGCAAAAACTGCTCAGGCAATATTTTGATCAATGGCGGGGCGAACTGGAACAGTTGGACGATGTTTGTGTAATTGGGATACGTTTCTAGCCCAATTACGCAAACGAGTCAGCCTGTCCAGAGCGACCCTGAGCTTGTCGAAGGGGAGTCGAATGGGATGTTTGTGTAATTGGGATACGTTTCTAGCCCAATTACGCAAACGAGTCAGCCTGTCCAGAGCGACCCTGAGCTTGTCGAAGGGGAGTCGAATGGGATGTTTGTGTAATTGGCATACGTTTCTAGTGTCATGTTAAGTGTTAAATGATGGGTAATCCTTGACATGACACTAGCCCAATTTCACAAAATGAGTCAGCCAGCCCTGAGCGAGCGGAGCGGGTCGAACGGGATGTTTGTGTAATCGCGTTTTCAATTGAAAAGGCTTGGAATTGATCGTTTCAAACAGACCTGAACTCCCGAGTTGCTGAGTAACTCTGGCAATTATCATTTAATGACTGTATAAGGGATGCGACTATGAATAAAATTCTACAAAAGTCCTTATATTACCACTTTGAATTAATTTTTGGTTCTGCTTAGATGGGTAATTTAATTGGTCGGATATTAGGTAATATTTCCACACGAATCATGTTCGTTATTTTCATGATCATTATCCTCATGTCGACCTTTTTTGTGGTATTTGGCTATTACAACCAACTAAGCCTTCAAGAAGAAAGGCAGTATGATCGCCTGAGTGCGATTGTAACTTCTATTGGTATTTGCATGGACGGTGACTTACATGAAAAAATGTTTCATGAACAACCGGAGAAGGATGGTATCATGACAATGGACGAAAATGCTGAATATAAAGCGATTAACAAGATTTTAGCTGCTGCGGTTATCGAAAATGATCTGAATAGTCCGATGTACACCCTCGTGTATGACCAGGAAGGAGACGTTTTTAAGTATGGTGTGCGGTCGGATGATCAAGTTTATTATCGGCACGAATACACCGAGTATCCTCAAGTATTAGTCGATAATTATTTTGAGGGCGGGACTATTCCCAAGTATGAATCGGAGAATGGACAATGGCTTTCGGCCTTTTATCCTTTCAGAAACAGTCAGGGAGAGGTTGTCGGCTTGATTGAGGCGGATGTAGAGTTCACTTATTTTGACCAAATGGTTACCTCGCAATACACTCGCCAAGCACTAATCGCATTGGCTGTAATTGTAGCGATCGCACTGATACTAATTCCATATACACGAACAATCTTGCGCAAGGATCAGGAGCAGAAAGAGCTATTCTTGATACAAAAACGGATGATCGAAGAGAAGAACAAGGATATTACAGATTCGATAAATTATGCCCTAAAAATTCAAACGTCCATTCTTCCTGCGGCAGAATCCTTTGAGACTAATTTTGAGGATAGCTTTGTTTTCTATCGATCCAAAGACATCGTCGCCGGTGATTTTTACTGGATGGAGCGATCAGGAGATGATATTTACCTGGCGTGTGCAGACTGTACGGGTCATGGCGTTCCGGGCGCAATGGTCAGTGTTGTTTGTTCAAACGCCCTTAACCGTGCGGTGAATGAAATGCACTTGACGGATACCGGCGAAATTCTCGATGCCGTTCGTGATATCGTTGTGAATCAGTTTCATAAAGGAGATCGCGAAATGAATGATGGAATGGATCTCGGATTCGCTAAAATAAACCTAAGCACCATGAAAATGATGTTTACCGGAGCAAATAATCCACTGTATAAGGTCTCGAACGGAGAGTTTTCGATTATTGAATGTAATAAGATGCCGGTGGGAAGCTATATAGAACCAAAACCGTTCACAAGCACAGAGCTTGACTTGAAGAAAGGGGACTGTTATTATTTCTTTACCGATGGATATGCGGATCAGTTCGGTGGGCCAAAAGGCAAAAAGTTTAAGTATAAACCCTTTCAGGCAATATTACTTGAGAATGCGAACAAGCCGATGAAAGAACAGATGGCCCAGCTTGAGAATGCCTTTGTTGATTGGATTGGTGACTTTGAGCAGATTGATGACATCTGTGTTATTGGAATCCGAATTTAGGTCAAAATGAAAAAAATAAGTTTGGCCTATGCGCTAATCTTTATTCTGCTTATCTGTGTTTTAATCGCCTGGCTTCTTAATGCATCAAGACTTGACGACTATGCTGAAAACCCTGAGATAGGGGATATATACATTCTTGAACAATTAGAGATTTATGCTCCGCTTCGGATTACCAATGTAAAAACGGATCAAGTAATTTTTCAACAATATCTGTTCTCTTTTGGCCAGGCGGTACCTGATCGCGAGCTATTACTGGACAATGAATGGGATTTCACAATGGATGTTACCTACGAAAAAACTGAAATTTTGCGGCTTTACGATGAAGGCACGGTGGTAGAAATTTACAGGGATGAATAATTTAGTGTTTGAATAAAAGAAAATGTAAAGGATAGTTATTAGATTAGACGCGATGAATACACAGACCAAAGAAACACAAGCAGCGATGACGGCCGACTCGGCGATCGAAATGCTTAAGGAAGGAAATAAGCGATTTGTTGAAGGCGATATGGCCGCAAGAGATCTTAATGCTCAAGTAGTACAAACAAGCTCTGTGGGTCAATTCCCATTTGCAGTAGTGTTGAGCTGTATAGATTCCAGGGTGCCTGCCGAAAAGGTCTTTGATCAGGGGATTGGAGATATTTTTTCAGCTCGTGTTGCAGGTAATGTAGCCAGTGGGGATGTACTCGGCAGTATGGAATTTGCTTGCAAACTCGCCGGTTCTAAATTGGTGGTTATTTTAGGACACACCCGTTGTGGTGCTGTAAAAGGTGCCTGTTCGGGTGCTGAGCTCGGACATTTAACCGGCTTATTATCTAAGATTACTTCGGCAGTTGACGATGCAAAAGCTCAAGGGCATTCTATGGATTCTCCAATTGACGCAGAGGTCATTAAGATTGTTTCAACCATTAATGTACATGATACGATTCAAGATGTTCGTAATCAGAGTGTTGTACTTAACGATATGGAAAAAAATGGCGAGATCAAAATCGTTGGCGCAATGTACCACGTTGAGGACGGACATGTGGAGTGGCTTTAATCAAGTCTCAATCTTCTGAGTGATAATTTGACAGAGAGTCAAAAATCAAAGGTGGCACTAGACGCTCCGGGAATTCTCCGGCGTCTAATGGAATGTCGTGATAGATGAACATCATTCGAAGATCCTCCGTATCAACTGATCCCGATACCGGACGACTCTGCACACGATTGCATTCAAAACAGATGCTGATATCAGCAACAATCTCCGATTCCTTGTAAAAGATTATCCCATGATGCGGTACATAACAATCCGTCTGTAAGATTTCTCCATCGGTGGTATATTGCCCTCCCATAATGCGACTCAACTCAACAATTTGTCCGGCACTGAGTTTAGCTCCTCTGGGATTAATAATCGAGGGATTCCGGCGCCCATTTCCAATTACTACGCCATAATTTGGAAGACAATTGTCCAGTTCATTGTCGTAGTAGTAAGCAAAAGCTTTGTCATATTCAAAATCTATCCATTCGGTCTTGTTGCCACCGCAGGCCATCAGGAGTGCAGGCAATAATAAATATGTTAATCCCGGGATACTAATTCTCCTCATTCTCTTGTGTTGAATAGTTTTTCCAAATCACGGCCTGAGCAACAATGATATTTTCCTCGTCGTGTCGAGATTGGATTGCCATAGAGTTCATAGCCCATTTTTAAACAATCCCAAACCTTATGACAAAAGTCAGCGCCATCAGCGCCACTTAAAAGACGATAAATCGTTAATCTGTTTGGAGGTTTTGAACTGCTCATCTCATAGAATTCGCCTGAAATTAAACAAAATTCAGCTATTCAATGATTAGTTCTTTTCCGCTATTGGGTGAGCCGTTCAAATAGAATTCCAATTTCTTGATTGCGTTTCCGCAGCGATCTCTTTTTACCTCGATAGCCGTTATTTGATCCGAATGAGTCGTTCCTTCAACATTTAGCAAATGCTCATAAGCCATATCACTCATATCCACGAAGGCGGAAAATCCGTTTGCCGAATTTAGTTCATCCACGAATACAGTGTCCACAACTGTTCCGGGATTGTCTTTTACGAATCTTACATCATATAAATTAGCAGGACCGCTTAGGTTTGGATAACTAACTTCAAGTCGAACAAGTTCGTAAGGACTTGATTTGCAAACGCATGCACTGAGAAAGGTCATGGGCAAGAGTAGAGTTATCAATGATCTCATGAGGTGAAGTTTGGAATAAATTTACGCCTTTACCAAACAAAAGCAAGTAGAATCAATCCTACCAGCATTAAAAAATAACTCAAAAACTTTTCCATTCTATTTCCATTAAACAACATCAATATAAGGATGATGATAAGTTACGATAAGTTGGGTCCGGAAAATTTAGAGTCTGCGATCTTCAATCAATTTATTGAAATGCCGCTTATAGGTATCACCTATTGGAATCTCTACACCTGCTATAAACACTCGATTCCCCGATATCGTATCAATCTTGTCAGTAGCGATAATATATGATCGATGGACCTGAACAAATTGACCTTCCGGCAAATAGTCATGAATCTTTTTCAGCGATTGAAGACTGATGATTTTACCTTTCGATGTGACGTATTGAACATATTCTTTTAATCCTTCAACGTAAAGCAGGTCGGCTAAATCCATTTTAACCGTTCCTTTATCACTTTTTATAAATACGAAGTCGTCAGATTCCTGACCTTGTGAACCTGTCGATACTCTCGCAGCCGGTGAGCTCTGTTGAAGTGCCTTATTACACGCTTTTAAGAATCGATCGAATGCAATGGGTTTCAGTAAATAATCGACTGCGTTGAAGCTGTAACTATCCAGGGCATATTCTTCATACGCCGTGGTGAAAATGACCATTGGTGGATTTGAGATTGACTGAAGTAATTCAATTCCGGTAATATCATTCATTTGAATATCCAAAAAAATGAGATCGATTCCCGCGCTGTTAATTTCATTGATGGCTTCCATACCACTTCGATAAGATCCTTTCAAATCCAGAAAGGGCACTTTGGACGCGTGATTCTTAATTACGTCCAGAGCGAGTGGCTCATCATCTATGGCAAGACATTTCAGTTGCATTGGCTTTCGTTGTGATTCAAATTTATCGATAAACTCACCTGAAATTTATTATTTTCTTTTTGAATTGAGCAATTATGCTTTTTAGGATAAAGTAATTCAAGCCTCCTGCTTACATTCTTAATGCCCACTCCTCCTGTCTTGTCCTTCGTTGAATCAATGAATTGATTTGAACAGTCGAATTCGAGAACTCGCTTGTTTATCCCGATTCTGATATTGATTTCATTTGCTTCTTTGCTGATGTCACCATGTTTGAAAGCATTTTCGACAAATGGGATCAAAAGCATTGGTTCTATCATAATTCCACTTGGATTTCCTTCAACATCAAAATGAATTCGGGCGATTTCATCTTCACCGAATCGCAATTTTTGCAGTTCTAAATAAGCCGAGATGTATTCAATCTCCTTGCTTAAAAGAATCTGTCTGTTGTCTGTCTCATAAGTCATATACCGCATAATCTCCGACAGTTTTTGAACAGCCGGAGCGGTTTTTGGAGATTGTACCGAAGCCAATGAAAAAATATTATTCAATGTGTTGAACAAGAAATGAGGATTAACCTGAGACTTTAAAAAGGATAATTCCGATTCAACTTTTTGAACATCCAATTCTTTTCGCTCTTGCTCAAAGCGATACCATTCCTCACCCAATTTTAATCCAAAGCCCAATAGTATATGAATTAAAGAGGCACCAAGCTCTTGAGCTATAATCTTAATGGTGACATCATAGTGTTGAAAGAGTGTTGGATCCATCGCACCCCAGTCCAAACTTAGGTTATAAGCAGTTAATTTAACGAAAGTAGCTGCGGTGGCGAGGGCCACAACAGCTACTAATACGGTTGGAATAAATAAGAGCCAATTTTTTCTCTCCGTGTATATGGGTGCGATGAAAGCATAGGTCACATACATAAAGATCACCACGATAAAGTAATAAAGCGAATACTTAAAAAAAGGTAAGTAGTCGGGATAACTGCCGTACATTCGGTCCCAGTCAGGAATAATGGAAAGCAGTTTTATGCCGTAAAGCAGTATCCAGATTCCCAGGAGGATCAAAATGAGATGTGAGTTCTTTATTCGCATATCAGATGTTGGTAAATATATATCTAAATGTTGTTATTTTCTTAGGCGCTAATCTCCCCTTTCAGGGATTAGGGGCGCTATTGTACCCCCAATCCCTCCATCATACTTGATTTTTGATTTCTCTTATTGAAGATAGATCCGTCCGTTTTACCAAATCGGTAAGTCAAGGTAGCTCTAACCAACTGCGTATTGCCAAGGTAAACAGTGTTTTGAGAATGGGTCGCCGATGCAAATCCAAATCGTTGGTATCCCGTTCCAAAAATATCTGAAATGGAAACGGTTGCGGATAGATTTTTTTGCTTGCCAAACCGTTTGTTGATTGAGGCACTCATATAGAATGTTTGCCCGTTTACACCCTGCGCTGAAGCCGGCCTTGTTCCTCCCCAGTAGTTGTAACCACTCTCCGTTGGAGTTGTGATGTTCTCAGACTGATAGTTTCCACTGACCTGGATTCTTAAATCCCAAGGTAGTTTAAAGGTTGTACTTAAGCTGGCTGTTGCGGTCCAAAGTGAGTTGAACATTCCGGCTTCGATGTTTGTTCCGTCCAGGGTTGAGTTATAAACGGTTACACTTGAATTGATGTCCAGATACTTATGTGTTGTACTGAAAGTTAACTCCGACCCGTAAACTGTTTCGCGATTCATGTTTTTGTAAGTCGTTACGAAAATCGTCCCGTTGTCAATATCGTTTTGGGATGATTGATGAGAGGTTATCCTGTCTTTAGTATCATTGTAAAACAAACCAAGAAGGATTGTATTTCTCTTTGTTTTACCGAAAGTATGCTGATAGTTCAATTCCAGTTTATGAGCAAATTCAGGACTTAAGCCGGCATTACCGGTAACGATATTTAAGGGGTCCGTTAAGTCCTCAAACGGAATAAGCTGCGTAAATCCCGGTCGATTTATTCTTCTGGAATAGCTGAACTGTAAATCGTTTCTCTCGTTTAGATCGTAACTTAAGAAAGCAGAAGGGAAAAGGCTGATCGGGTAGTTTATCACATAAGCGCTCTCAACTTCATTCAGCTTAATTGTCCCGTCGTATCCAAATCCCTCCGCTCTCAAACCTAATTGATATCCAAACTTCTTAACTTTCGAGGAGAAGTTAACATAGCCCGCGTATCTTAGCTCCATGATATCGTAGGCCAGATTATTGGTTGTATTTTCTCCTTCGCCAACGTAAAGAATGTCCCGGTTGTTCGACTTA
>CAZCAD010000041.1:0-12561 GCA_964496525.1 uncultured Flavobacteriales bacterium
TGCATCTTTCAAATAGTCTGCAAAAATGTAACCTGCTCCGGTTGACGAACTAAGGACTTCTTTTGTCTCAGGGATAAAATCTTTCCAGTTTTTAGACCCGGCATCGGATGCATCGACAGTGACAACTTTATTATTCGGAGCTTTTAAGTTCGTGCTTAAATAAAGTTTACTGCCATCGTTATCCAAAACATAAGTCGTTGTTTCGAAGTGATCCAGAATTGTAATCAATTCTCGACTTTCAGATTCCAAATCCACCATATAAAGTTCGTTACCCGTCGTTGAAATCGCTGCTGAAATGAAAAGGTAGTGTGCATCTTCAGTCACATCACCCCAAACGTAACGACGTTTTTGTTCTTCACTCCCTCCAAAAATTATTTTGTCATCTTTTTGAGCGGTCCCCAATTTATGATAGTATAATTTGTGTTGATCTGTTTTGGCTGAGAGTTCACTTCCGTCGGGTTTATCATAGCTGGAATAATAGAATCCATCGTTTTTATACCAGGAAATCCCGCTAAACTTTACATCCATCAAGGTGTCTTCCAGTTGCTTTTTTGTATGGACATCGATAATGATAATTTTTCTCCAATCGCTCCCTGCCTCGGATATGGCATAGGCGAGAAGATCTCCATTTTTTGAAAAACTCCTTGCGCCCATTGAAGTAGTACCGTCAGCCGAAAAGGTGTTTGGATCAAGAAAAACCTCGTCTTCTCCATCTTCTACGACTCTATAGAATACCGACTGGTTTTGTAAACCGTTATTCTTGGAATAGTAGGTGTATTTTCCTCGCTTTATCGGTGCGCTAATTCGTTCGAAATTCTGGAGCGTTGAAAGTTTCTCCTCAATTTTGGAACGATAAGGAATCTTGTTTAGATAATCGAAGGTGTAGACATTTTGCGCTTTAACCCATTCACCGGTCTCTTTGCTGCGGTCATCCTCCAGCCATTTATACGGGTCGCCAACTACAGTACCAAAATAGGTAGCTGTGCAATCTCTTTTCTCTGTATTCGGATATGACTCTTGTGCGCTAATTGTCCATGAGGTCAATAAGGCGATTGCAAACACAGTTAAATTCTTCATGTCAAAAAAAATTTGTCGGACAAATATAGGCGAATAATAAGTGGGAATTGATGCAATTGTAATCAACGGCAGGAAAGACGCTTTAAATAGACATTATAACAAAGAATGTCTAATGGTTGCTATGTTAATTCGTGTCTCGTCGTAAATTCAGATGAAAAAAGCCCCGACAAAGAAATGTCCGAGCTTTATAAAGTTTTGGGCTTAGCGCCAAGCGCTGAATACCTTGGTACAAAGTTATGCAGAGTTGAACTGTTAGAAAACAGTATAAATACCTAGTTTTATCCGTGTAAATACCTAGTTCATTGAAGCCGGCTTGAGAAATTCAGGCAAAAAGCCCATGTTTCCGAATGATCTCAATGAACATTCGAATTCCGGTTTGGGCGATTTCGTCAGGGAAATCATAATCAGGATTATGAAGGGATGGTACATTTGTTCCGGCTCCCAAACCGAACATTGCTCCGGAATATTTTTGAGTAAATAAACCATAATCTTCTCCCCAATTCATTGGATGCTTCATTTGTACGAAATCAGCAGAGATTTTCGCTGCGGCAGAATTGATTGTGCCAGCTGCCGTTTCATGATTTATCACAGAATTAAACTCTTCAAAATATCGACTTGCCAACTGTAAATTATGGGAATGGCATATCTTTTCAATTTCAAACAAACAGTCTTTCTGAAGCTGCCTCATTACGGCTGTTTCCCAAGTTCGAATCGTGAAACCTAATTTGGCCTGGCCGGCTGAAATCCCATACCAAACCTGGCCCATATCAATAAAGACGGGTGTAATCAACTTAAATTCGACCGAAGCCTTATCCAGATTTTGTAAGTCTGATAAAGCCTGAATGATCTTTGCAATCGCCGAAGCCGGATTGATTCCATTCTCCGGTTCTGCGGCGTGTGACTCTTTTCCGTCGAGGATTAACTCCAGACTGATAACGTGCGGTGTGAAAATTCCTTCGCGGCAATGAATTTGATGTTTTGGATTCCCCGGAATATTGTGTAATGAATAGAAGTGATCGATGGGTTCATGATCCTTCATTTTTCCACTGCTAATCATATCTTCTGCACCTTCACCATTTTCCTCAGCGGGTTGAAAAAGTAGACTTACTTTTCCCTTAGCAATTGGATTTGAGTACAAGTGCTTTGCCAGGCCCAACAATATTGACATGTGACCGTCATGCCCACATTTATGTGAGACTCCATCAGTCTTGGATTTGTGATCAAATGAGTTTACTTCTTGTATTGGCAGAGCGTCCAATTCTGATCGAAAAACCAGATGAGGGCCATTTTGATCAGCTATATAAGTAGCTATAATTCCATGTGAACCAATGTTTGTTTGTAGTTGATGTGGTTCACATTTTTTCAACTCTTTAGTTATGAGTTCTGCCGTTTTTTCTTCCTGACCGGATAGCTCGGCTATGGTATGCAGGTTTTTTCGCAGTTCTTTTATTTCGTTCAGGTATTCCATCAAATCTCAACTCCGATAACCCTTCGACCGCGCTCAGGGTAAACCGCGTCATCTCTGATTATTCTCTCTTTTATTATTATCATCAAGTCAACAGATCAAATTTCAAAATATTGTTTAAATCTCAACTCCGATGACGCAAACATCATCCAATTGTTCGAGTTCGCCTTTCCATTCTTCGAAGGCTGCGTTCAACTTTTCTTTTTGATCCTTCAAAGACAGCTGTTGAATAGAACAGATTAGTTTCTTAAAGTTTGCGGTCTTCAATTTTTTACCCTTTGGACCACCAAACTGATCTGCAAATCCGTCACTAAAAAGATAAATCCGATCCCCTTTTTCAATGTGAACTTGCTCGCTTTTAAATGGAATCATTGCTTCAAATTCACCTACGGGTTGTTTAGATGCTTTATACTCTTCTATTTCCTGACTCTCTTTTTTAACTTTCCATAGCGGATTATGTGCGCCGGCGAATATCAAATCGCCTTTTTTCTTATTCCATCGGCATAAACAGATATCCATCCCGTCCTTCACCCTTTCGTTCCCTTTTTTGAATTGTTCGACTACAAGCTCAGTGACTCTGTCCAGTATTCTTCCCGGATCCATGACTCCTTCCTGGAGAACAGTATTATTCAAGGCGTTTGAGCACACCACACTGACCATCGCCCCCGGAACACCATGACCTGTACAATCAGCGGCAGCAATAAATATTTCGTCTCCGACCTGTTCAATCCAGTAAAAATCACCTGCCACAATGTCTTTTGGTCTATAAAGAACAAATGATTCTTCCAACATTTGTTTCACTGTCTCATCCGGGGGAAGAATGGCTTCTTGAATTCGTTTGGCATAAGAAATAGAGTCGAGGATCTCCGTTTGATGGTGTTCGATTTTTTCTTTCTGTTTTTTGATTTTGAGCGTACGTTCTTCAACGGTCTTTTCAAGAACTTTCTGTCGGTTTTTCAAGGCAGCGGTTCTGCCGCGAAATATCAAATAAATTAAGAGCAATAAGCCTAAGGTCATTGTACTTCTGAATACCCATGTGTGATAATATGCTTTCCTAATCTTGAAGTTGATTCCTATAGATTCGGAGACGTTTCCAAAGCTATCCCTGCATCTCAAATTGAACTGATATTCTCCCCAAGATAAGTTGGCATAGGTCGCATTCGTCTGCTTTGTCCAGGGACTCCAGTCCTTATCAAAGCCGTCCAACTTCCATCCAAACTCAACTCCCTCCGGGTCGGCGTATGAGATTCCGATGAATTCGAATTGAATATGATTTGATTCGAATGGCAGTGAAAGATTGATTGGCAGATTATTCCAATTATCCAGGGCGTCATAGGTGGCCTCTTCCAGATTCTCCCAATCAACATCCTTGAGTTTGATTTTCATGTCGGTTATCAGTGGCGAAGGTGGCAGTTTTGTATGAACATCCAGCCGTGGATTGAAAACACTAATGCTATTGTCTGAGAGAAACCACATTAATCCATCCTTATCTTCCAAGGGCATTCCTGCACATTCTATTCCCACAAATCCTTCATTTGCCTGATAGGTTTTAATGCGATAATTATACTCAAATACGTCCTTCCCATTCAAGACAATTTTGCAGATGCCTCTGGCTGTTGACACCCAAACATCACCGTCAGATGCAACGAGTGTGGCATCGTTCGAATTGGAAGCAAGACCCTCTTTTAATCCAATTTTCATCCATTGCCAAGTCGAGTCCGGCTGCTCGAATGCTCCGGCTTTCAAAATCATCAGACCGAATCCGTAGAGGTTAAACCAATAATTTCCATGATGGTCCTGAGCAACACATTCGACGGCTTGTGAAATTAGCCCGTGCTCGGCTTTAATAATTTGAGTCTTATCCCCTTTTATTCTTGCTGCTCCTCCTCCAAAAGATCCCAGCCATAAATAACCGTCCCTGTCTTCGTCAACCCCCATTATATAATAGTGGTCCACGATATCATTCGATCCTATGTGCATCACATAGTGGATGGAATCTCCTTCTATATAGATAGCACCTTTGCCGGTTCCCAGCCATAATCTCCCATCATTAAATACCATATCATTTATGGAGTGATCGTGTCCAATCTCGGTTTTCTTTTCATAACCGGTAAAGGAAACCCCGTCAAATGAGCTCAGCAATCCATTGTACATTCCAAACCACATTTTGCTGTCATCATCTTCGGTAATCGATAATACAGCTTCATCGCCAACAAAGCCTTGCTCAAGACCATAATGAAGAAAATTTCTTCCGTCGTATTTAACCACACCATCACTTTCAAGACCCATCCATATGTTATCCTCTTTATCCCGGTAGGTGCATCTGACCATTGCCGGCAGACCGGATTCCAGATCATAATGAATAAACTTCGGTCCGAGAAATTTGGAAATACAGGCTTTTCTAAATCCAATCCAGGTATTGCCCCAAGCGTCTTCGCAGAGTGTCTGAACAACAGGATTCTTCAATCCTTCTCTGGTCGTAAATATGATCGTGTCTGTGCTGCTCCACTTGCTTAATCCACCTCCACTTGCGATCCACAAATTATCTTTACTATCGCGCATCAGGTCTAAGATTCCGCCTTTCGCATATCTCTCTTCCGGCGGAATCAATCTCCAATCTCCATTGCCGGCCTTTCGAAAAAGTCCATTCAATGTACCGGCCCAGGCAATGGGAGTATCTCCTTCATAGGTCACCTCAACCGAATAGACAACGTTCTCTCTGGAGTACATTTCTCCGAATAAATGTTGCTCTATTTCCCCATCTGTATATTCCAGGATTCCTTTTCCATGTGTGCCGAGCCATACTTTACCACTTCTTACATCTTCAACCATATCATGGATCTGAGTAGCCGAATCTCCGAGTATCTCGATGTGATGTTCAGCTTGCTTGTCAAAGTAGATGCTGAATCCACCTGCAGCTGTTCCCATCCAAATTCGATTATCTCGGTCTTTCATTAAACAGAGTACGATCTCACTACCGAAGTTTCCTTTTTTCATGGTGCGATACTCCCAATTGACTCCGTCGAAAATGCTGATCCCCACATCCGTTGCTATCCAAATTCGTCCGTCAATATCCTCTTCAAAGTCCCAAACGATGTCATTAGATAAGCCATGCGTTGTATTTAGCTGTCTGAATTTTTTCCCGTCGTAAATGGAGATGCCTCCTCCATTTGTCGCAATCCAAATAAAATTTCGACTGTCAATCCAAATCTTTCGGACTAGTTTTGAAGCAAGTCCCTCATTCAAGCCCAGATTGATAAAGTTGTATTTCGCCCTGACATCCAGAACGATTGGATTCTTTGCCTTCTTTTGATTCTCAACCGTTAATTTTTCAGACCAGAGCGGTTTTCTATACGTTCGCTCGATTTGCGAATAGGTCGTAAATCCCAGGATTAATAGTAGTATGAAGGATAGAATTTTCAAGCCCGGCACATTGAGGGCCTAAAGATAGATTTTATTTAAAATTCCTAATACTGAAGCATGTAAAATCCTGAGCCTTATGTGTTTTGGAATCAGGATTTTAAAGTCACCTAATTTCTACTGCTTAATGAATTTCTTTTGGAGGATGTTGTCATTCACATCCCTTAATGACAGAATGTACGCACCGTTTTGCAGTCCGCTGATGTCCAATTCACTTGATTGAAACGAAGCTTTCAGCAGCAATCGGCCACCTAGATCGAATATACTGTAATGCTTAATCTCGACAGCCGATTTAACAAAGAGTTGGTCTTTTGCGGGCTGCGGGTAGAGGCTAAATCCGGCTTCATTTTCGTTTTCTTCGAATGTCAATACAGGATTGGTCCCGGGTAAAATGATCTGCGATGGGTATGTTCCGCTGTGGTGAACGGTTATGTTCGCAACATTTCCTGTTCCGGCCGTATACATTGGTCCTCCGTCCTGAAGATTTACATTAAATCGCTCAAAATGATTTCCGCTTATGTAGACTTTAATCTGATGACTCGCTTTCCATGTGTAATTGGTAAAAGGTAGATCGACCTGTACATTATATACGGTTCCGGCTGTCATAAATTCCTCTCCGGAAGTTGTGTAGTCTCCGTTTCTAAAACGCATTCTTTTTATTCCATCGGTAATTAGCATCGATCTTCCATCGGGATATAAATCTGTTAATCGAACGGCGATATCGCAATCGGCCTGATCGGCGCTGACGTAAAGATCCAGAGAGATTCGACCGCTTACATTTACATCTTGAGCCAGATCATCGGTTTCAAAAGTTACGATGTCTGTTCTTGAATCAAGACTGTTTTGATCGTATGGCCCCTGATCCAATAAATCTGATAATGTGGCACCACCAATTGTTGGTGAGGAGTCAGTCGGATCTGAAATAAAAGAAGAATTTCCCGCTCCTGTTTCTGAGACCAATCGATTCAATGCGGTGAGATATAAAATTTCAGATCCGGCAGCGGTAATATTATCTGCATTTGATGTTAACCATTGGTCGGTTCCCAATTCATAATAGGTGATTTTATCAGTTGCATCCCAGCCGTTTACCGAATCCAACAGATAATAAAGACAGAAATCCCAGGCCATCGTGTCACTAATGAATTCTGCATTTGGATAATTGAGCTCACCCTGAACGGAGGATCCGACATAAGCTGCACCAGTCCCACCATGAACCCAGGGACCAACCAACAGCCATTGTTGGTCAAGAACTGAAACATCCGCATCATTTCTACTGGAGGTATAAAAGTCTATCATTTTGTCAATGTTATGATCGTACCAGCCTCCGATCTGCAAAGTAGGAATGTCAATTTCAGGTGCATATGTAGTAGTGGCCTCGGCAAAATCCCAAAAAGGACTGTCATAATGATTCGCTAAGACAATGGGCGATAATCCATATCCCAATGCATCCAATTGATTCAATCGTGCTTCTTCTAAAACGCCTCCGTAAAAATAGTTCTCATAGCTTTGATCACCCGTCGCCACCAATGGAACCGCACAAATATGATTTGGATGATGTTTATTGATTAGTTGATATTGAATTCCACCCAAAGCAGAAGGACCCCAGGTTCCGATACGAGTATCCGACCAAGTTTGTGCGATAATCCAATCACAGGCATCAAATGCGTCCTGACCTCGATCAACGGAAGAAACATCGGCCATTGACGAGCCATAAAAACCTCGCCAATCAACAATAACCCAAATAAAGGGTTGGGTATCTAAATCCAAGCCGACTCCCATCGGAAGTGAAAGAGAAAACCAGTCTTTATTATACGGGGTTTGAATAAATATCACCTCGGCTGAGGTTACAGATGAAGGAATGTAGACATCTGCTTGTAAGGAGTCACCATCACTCATGGGTATAAAGATGTCATCATACGCCGGTATTAACTGCGCATTAGAATTTAGTGTCGGAGATAGAAGAAATGCAAAAGAGATTGTAATTGGTAAAAACTTTTTCATATTTCCAGAATTACAATTAAATGTACGAAAATGAAGCGGAAATTATCGGTGGTTAGCCTCTTCTATCTCTCCCTCTTCATTTATTCTGTACCAACTGTAGTCGTTGAACAGGAAAAGCTCCCCTATTTCATTTTGTTCCCATTTGGTGTATTGACGTGTGGAAAGAGCTTTTCCGGTGGAATCATAAACGGCATAATAATCATCTTTCGCAAGGAAGTAGGTATCTTCTCCTTTCTGAAGCACTATGTCGATTCGTCCGTACCTGGGTTCCAAGATGATTTCACAATCTCGATTTATTAAGCCGGTTTTCCAGCTCTGCCGTATGGTCGTAAATCCGGTATCTCTTAATTCATTAAAATTTAATTTAATGTCCAAAGTTGGCGGCAGGATTGTCTTTCCCTGCTTTGTAACAACACCAAATTTTTCGCCAATTCTAACACAAACAAAATC
Source organism: uncultured Flavobacteriales bacterium (assembly GCA_964496525.1). Lineage (GTDB taxonomy): Bacteria > Bacteroidota > Bacteroidia > Flavobacteriales_D > Crocinitomicaceae > JAKSBJ01. The sequence goes on from CAZCAD010000041.1 coordinate 8,414, forward strand.
TCTATACACACCCTTAACCTTTCGGTATCGGTAGCCAACAATTGTGTCTCCCTTTGCATTAAAGAAGCAATAATTTCCTGCTGACTTTCCGGCTCCAAATTCGCCATCCCAAAATTTTATTTTTCGAAACTGAGGTTTGACAATTTCACGGCCCATTGAATCACAAATGCCATAGCGATTTCCCTTATAAACTTGAAAATAGTTGGTATCCGATGGCATTCGATAAACATTATAATAAAGAGTTGGGTTTACAATATTTCCTTTTTCATCAATAAAAACCTCCTGTCGATCGACCGTTCCAACATGACCATTAAAACTTAGAATGTCCGATTTTCGAAGCGGTCGTTTTCGCCCTCCCTCAAGATCATAAATTTCGACTTTATCTGATATCACCAAGACTCGGCTCTCAGACTCAATACTCAAACCTCTATAATCTACCGGAATTACTATTTTTCCTGAAGAATTCATCAAGCCTGTTTTACCCTCCTTTACAAGCTTGAAATAATTATTCTCTGAGCCATCATCCGCGACAAAATAATAGGGATAAATCCCGTCGTAAATTGGAGATGCTAACAACCTTCCTTTAGGCGAGATTAAGCCAAATTTTCCCGCTCTTTCGGTCTTGAAGAAAAAATTGAACTTTTGATTTGACTCTATGTCGTCATAAGTGCCCGCCACTTCCGTCCCGTTTGCAAGCAGCAATACTTTTTTGCCATTGCGACTCACTAACAAACATTCATCTGTGTTATTGATACTGTAAAATGGAAAATCATAACAATCGTACTTGAAAGGAATTCTCACAACTCCATTTGAGTCAATAACGCCGCCGACACAATTGTCATAATTAGTTCCTTTATAAAGCCATATTGCGCCTGCATCAAGAAGTTCGCTCCAGGCAATATAGTCATCCCAAATCGGTGGATGATAAATGGGGGCGGCAATTTGTTTTCCACTCGTTTTACAGAATCCAAATCCGTTTCCTTTCGTGACAAGGCACCAATTTCTTTCATTGTCGTAGATAGAATCATAGCGAGGAGAACAATGGAGCTTTCCATATTTGTTCATGAACCCCCAACGTCCGTCTTGTTTATAGGCGAAGGCTCCATCTTCCATCGCATCAATTTGTTGAAATTGTGGTGAGATCAAAACTTTACCATTCGTGTCAACCAGACCCCACTTTCCATTTTTTATTATCGCGAAGTATTTCTCGAAATGACGGACGGTAAAAATCGAGTCAAATTTTGCGGAGATCAATATCTGTGCGTTATCATTAGGCCCGTGCATCATACCCCACTTTCCATTTTCTTTAAAAGCGACTAAATTGTGAAAAGGCCACATGTATTGCCTGTTCAAGTCTTCGTATTGAAATGGAATCGCGGCCACCTGATTACTATCAATTGCACCGACTTTTCCATCTAAAGAGGCCTCAAATAAGTTAGAATATTCCCATCTTTTAAGATAGTCATATTTGATATCTATAATTACATTCTCGTCCAAATCGATATATCCGCACTTGCCTTTTTTTCCAACGTAATAATTCTTATCAAATGTTGGACAACCATATTGGCCATACGGATTATCAATGAAATCGAAACTACAAGACAGCTTAATACTTCCATCCGTTCTCACCAGCCCTTTTTTACCATTCTTCACAACGGCCAGGGTATTATCCACATGATCGCAGCACCTTCCATAACCAAGGGATCTCATCTCATCATATTCGAAAGGTATGACTAATTCATTTTTACAATTCAATAATCCATATTTCCCATTCTTCTTTGCGATGAATGATCTGTTCGATGAATTAATTATGCGATGCAGCGTATCATATTCAAGCGGAATAATAATGTCAGAGCTGTCTGATATTATTCCATGCAGCCCATTTCGTTTAACGTGAATGAAAGATTTATAGGCGCAGAAGTTTGGGTGATTTTTAGAAAGGGTATCGTTATATAGTTCGAACTGATAAAATCCACAGTCAGGACCTCGAGGTACTGAAGAAGTTTCAGGATAGAGCTTCCAATAATCCCATTCGTTGTAGTTGCCGACAACTATAATGGAAGAGTCCGACGGATCCACTTTTGCGACTTGAGCGGATAAAGAATTCGCACAGATAAGAAAGATTCCAACCAGAAGGGCCTTTTTCACGGATTAGGAGATTTCGGTTTTATAAGATTCTATTGGAGAATCGTTACAAAAATTGTACCCGATGTAACTTTTGGCATTTTTTCGTGTCATACATACAGACCGCACAATGGAGTGCACGCCATTTCGGTCAAACTAAACTAAAGAACCTTTAAACAAATTATTACAAAATGTTAAAACATTGAGCTGCTAAGGTCCTAAGAGAGCTGGACCAATGCTCAAAGACGCTATCTCACTTTACGTTTTATTGAATAGCAACAAATAACCTCGCCGGTTGTGCGAGAATTAAGGTTTCATAGAGCCCCGTCCGCCTAAGGCGGATCGGGGCTTTTTTGTTGCGCCCTAAGTTGACCAGGATTTCAAGTCAAGCTGTTATTTTAATCACAGAAACGGCCATAAATAGTGATATTTTCGGTATATTTCAACGGATTTATGGTATCCGTGCAGTTTTTTCGTCCTTTATTACGTCTTGACTGTGGAAAATGCGACGGTGCTTATTTCCAGAATAATAAACTCATCATCTCAAAGAACTTCTTTTCGTGTCTTGGCGTACACCACAACAACGTCGAAGACAATGATCAGAACCATTGAAAAAAACATTTATCAAATGAAGAAGCTACTATTACTTTTCGCTTGTACACTTTTCGTGTCGATCTCGGCTATTGCGCAGGAGGACTGCGCTGATGGGATTGACAACGATGGTGACACCTTTATCGACCTCAACGATCCTGATTGCGATTGTGCAGGTTTTGGAGGTGATACCATTTCAAGTCTGATTCCAAACCCTTCGTTTGAAGATATGTCTTGCTGTCCAACAGCTGTAGCCATGCTTACTTGTGCGGATACATGGATTCAGGCATCGACTGCAACTTCAGATTATTTTAATACCTGTGGTATCATTGCAAAGCCCGGTATGACGCCTCCACTCTTTCCTTTGCCCGGTGGTGGTAACGGATATGCCGGATTTTACGAGCAGGGAAGTATAGAATGGCAAGAATATATCGGTGCCTGTTTAACTTCTCCCATGCTCGGAGGCACATCCTATGTTTTGAATTTGTGGATTGCATGGGGTGATGTTGGAAACGTATTTGATTTAGCGATTTTTGGTACACCAGACTGTACAGATCTTCCATGGGGTAGCAACGTGTGTCCAACCGCCGCCGGAGGAAGTTGGGAGCTCCTTGACGAAGCACCTCTTGTGGTTCCGTTTGATGGATCTTGGATTGAAGTAACATTGACCTTTACACCAACTGTGGATATATATGCTGTTTGTATTGGAAGCGTATGCGAACCTTTACCTTCAACATGGGATTATTTTTACGTTGATGAGTTAATTCTTTTGGATAGTTCTTCTTTTAGTACTACCTCGGATATAACGGAAAGTGGAAACTGGTGTAATGGCGACCTACTCCTAACTTATACAACGGACACGGTTACAACCGGTACTTTACAATGGTATCAAGAGGGTATTGCTTTAGCAGGCGAAACCGGTTGGACTATTGACGTAATGCCGTATGGACCGGGTACATATCAATTGGTTTACACCTTAGGTCCGAATTGTGCAGAAGCTGTATATAGTTTGGATATCCCTGATGATCCGATCGCTGACTTTAATGTCGATGACGTTTGTGAGCCGGATGATGTGACATTTACTGATGCATCGACGGGAGGTACCGGAACGATAATAACCTGGGATTGGGACTTTGATGATGGGGGAAGCTCTACAATCGCAAGTCCGATCCACACTTATGGGTCAACAGGCTCTTATAATGTTACGCTGACGGTTACGACGAATCAAGGCTGCACAGGTGATACCACTATTACGGTTAACGTAAATCCTAAACCGGTCGCTGATTTTACTTTTGAGATGAACGGAACTTCTTCAGATGACGGCTTGACGGGAGGATGCATTACGATTCCGGTTGATTTCATAGACGGATCTATCGTTGCAGTGCCTGGAAAAATTACGGTTGGGTCTTGGAATTTTGGGGCCGTTGTACATG
>CAZCAD010000042.1:0-12431 GCA_964496525.1 uncultured Flavobacteriales bacterium
CAGTAAGAAACTTCGTGAAGACATAAGTAAAAAGCAGGACATCTACAACCGTCGCAACCAAAGATGAGGCCGCGAATTTACTAAGAGAAATGACAAACTTTTTGTACTTCGATAATTTCACGAAACGAATAGACATTATAACAAAGGATTTGTATAGAGGTAAAAATTACTATTTTTTTATTAGCCACTGTGTCCGCCCTTTGGCGGAAGGCATTTTTGACCTGCCTGGCCGGCAGGCAGGTAAGCGTCCGCCTCAGGCGGACGGTTAGAGAAAATAACGCAGGGTAATGGAAAAAGAGTTTTTTTGCCATGCACATTCTTTGTTATAATGTCTAATGTCGCTAAAATATCCCCAATCTTTTTATAATTTAGATTCATACAAAATACCGGCTATGAAAAAAATTTTGCTCCTTCCACTCTTTATTTCAATTCAGTTTACTTTTGCTCAACCTTACTATCTATGGGATGATGCCACTACCTATTCGGATCTGTCTGCCGGAACAGATATTAATGGAACAACGGTTTGGGATAATTTTGATTTATTCACAGTTCCGATCGGATTTGATTTTGAATTCATGGATCAGACATTTACCTCTCTTGAATTTGAGGCAACGGGCAGAATCGTCTTTGATGCCGCTCACTATTACTTCGCAGATATGTTTGTGGTGAATGGACTTCAAGATAAAGGAGTTGCTACTTCCATGTCTACCCTTTCATATGAGGTAACAGGATCACCGGGTACACAGATTTTCAAATTGCAAATTAAGAACGCCACATTCGCCGGAGATCTGACAGCTACGATTGATTTACAAATCTGGCTATACGAAGAATTCAGTCGACTGGAATTGCGTATGGGACCAAATACCATTCCCTCTCCGGCTGGAGCATTTGGCGGAGGAACAAACGGACCATATTCGGGAATTCATCATCTGAGCACCTTTACTCCCATTACCTACGTATATGGCCTGTTCGCCTATGGTGACGAGAACAATCCTGAAGATTCATTAGTGAGCGGGACCGGTATTTCCTCATTCGGAATCATACTTAATGATTGTCCTGCCGAAGGAAAAGTGTATGTATATGGAGACGCTGCATCGATGGCCAACATTATTCAAAATGAAGGAGTTTCTTTTCAATTGTATCCAAATCCTGTCGAAAATAAATTGACCATAAGTGGAGTTAATCCTGAGTCCACTGCTAAGATTGTTGACATGGGGGGCAGACTAATCATGGAATTTACATTCGATTCAATTGAGAAAGAAATTGATCTTTCAAATCTATCGGAGGGAGTCTATCAAATCAAAATTGAAAAGGACGGTGTAATTGAACAATCCAAATTCGTCAAACAGTAATTGAATAATCTTCTATCTCAAATTCGATCTTGTACCTTCTGTGAGCCTGACCTCGAATTAGGTGCCAAGCCGGTTCTGAGAGCGAGCAAGAAATCCAGAATACTCATCATAGGTCAAGCCCCTGGAACAAGAGTTCATAAAACGGGTATCCCATGGAGTGATCCATCAGGTGTTCAGCTACGGAAATGGCTGAATGTTTCAGACGCACAATTTTACAATGAAGATTTATTCGGAATTGTGCCGATGGGATTTTGCTATCCGGGAAAAGGAAAATCGGGAGATTTACCACCGGACAAAAGATGTGCTCCCAAGTGGCATCAGGAACTTTTAGATAAGATGTCCGATGTCGACCTGGTATTATTGATTGGTATGTACTCGCAAAACTATTATTTAGGAAACAAGGCAAAACGCACCTTGACGGAAACAGTTTCTAATTTTGAAGACTACCTTCCAAGATATTTTCCAACGCCCCATCCTTCTCCGAGAAATCGACTTTGGTTGAAAAAGAACCCATGGTTTGAACAGGCGCTGGTGCCAATATTGCAAGAGAGAGTTTCAAAAATCTGTACCGGCTCATGACAATTGTCAAGGCAGTACTGGCCACCGCAATTTTTATAGTTGTACTCCATTTATCCTATAGCTGGTTTTACCTCGATTTTTACTTCGATTTTTCCGGATTGCGTCTTATGTACAGCGTACTCATTTCAAAGTTTTTAATGTTGGCGGCCGTCAGCATCTTTCTCTATAAATCAAGCCAAACCAAGCGCATTCGACTTACTAAGACTCCTCTCTATTACTACCCTTACGCATTGCTTTTTGGCCTGGCTTATATCTTTCTGCAGTTACCCTTGAACGAATTTTACAATACTTACATTCAAGAGGGTCATCAAATGCACCTTCAATTCACACCTAATCAGGTGTTCAGTATTTTCTCAATCAGTATAATAATCATAGGGCCTATAACTGAGGAACTCTTTTTCAGAGAATATATTCAAAAAAATCTTCAGCGGAGAATTAATCCCATTCTAACAATATTTATCGTAGCCATCCTATTTTCATCCATCCATCTGGGATATGATGCATTCTTTTTCGAATCTGTTGATCTAGACTTTTATCATACATATATAACCTTTTTCGGAGGAATAATATGCGGGGTGTTTTACTACTTAAGTAAATCGCTTGGACCGTCAATACTGTTCCACATGGCATGGAATTTCGGAGCTGTAATATTCTAACTCAATCAAGCCGATAAACCGAATTAATCACGTAGTCCCCAAACAGCAGCAACAGATTTTCTTCATGATCAGAATCAGTTGAGGCCGCAATTTGCAAATATTGCATGGAAGAAGGAAGAACTACGATTTGTTCGTGATCCAAATTCAGCCGTTTTAATGGAATCGCAAAATTTAACATAATTCACCCTTTACAATTGAGATTGAATGACTGATTTTCATATATTTATGAAAAGACAAGGTTCTCAATGAAGTTAATTCACTCTATTTTTATTTTACTCCTGGCGATGCTCTTATCCTATTCGGCGAATAGCCAAACTGTAGGTGATTATAATTTATTAATTGTTGAAGGAACACTTGATGTGAGTGCTCAGGCAGAATTAGATGCCATGGGCCACACGACCACTTTAGTACCATCGGCATCGCTAATTGACAGCTACGATTATTCGCCTTACGATGCCATAATTTTCATGTATAATTCGCTTGAGCCACCCGGAATGACTGCAATTATTACGGAGAATGAAGCCTGTAACCTTGGAATCATCGCCATGCGAGGTGAAAACATAATTAATACCTGCGGTCTTGGATCGAGCATGACATGGTCCAGCACGTCTTTTACGATTGAAAATAACACACATTACATTAGCTCGCCCTTCGCTTTAGGCGTTTTGGATTTGGGTTACACATACAATTCGAATTGCATCGTCGGCCTTGGCGGCACAACTATCCTTGGGTCGGTTAGTTCAGGCAATGGTTCTTTAATCGTACATGATACTTACAAAAGAGTTGTTAGCCCATATTACGGACATACATCAGGCATGCCATGGCTGCCCGATGCAGAAATATTGATGGATAGAATTATCGCCTGGGTAGTGGATCCCTGTTGTGTTGCCAGCACAAGTTCGATAAGTGAATCTGCATGCGAATCTTATACAGTTCCGAGTGGTGATGAGACCTATTTTGCAAGTGGGATTTATAATGATACTATTCCAAATGCAACAGGCTGTGACAGTGTAATTACAATTGATCTCTCAATAAATAATACAACAAACTCGATCACTGAAACATCCTGTGATCCTTATGTAGTTCCAAGCGGAGATGAGAGTTATTCTACCAGTGGAATTTATATGGATACCATTCCGAACGCAGCAGGATGCGATAGTATTTTGACAATTGATGTCACCATTACCGTTGTTGATGTTACCGTTATCCAGGTAGATGAAGTTTTGACTGCTGCTGCAAGTGGTGCAACTTACCAATGGATTGATTGTTCTGACAATAGCCTGATATCAGGAGCAACTGCACAAAACTATACGGCTACATCTAACGGTGATTATGCGGTTATTGTGACAGCGAGTGGATGCACCGATACCTCGGCTTGTTTCACAATTAGCAACATTGGAATTATCGAGAATCCAACTTCTGTTCTAAAGATTCATCCAAATCCATTTAAGGAAGAGTTTGTTATTACGTGGTCAGAAAATTTAGGCCCACTTCATGTTGAAATTATGGATATCTCCGGTCGGAAAGTTTGGAAGAGCACTTATAAAAAATCGGATGAAATTATCATTCGTCTGGATGTTCCTACCGGAATTTATTTTATCAATCTGACATCATCCAACTTCAGCCTGAGCAAAAAGATAGTGAAGCGTTAGTCTCTTAACTCTTGTTCTAATCACAATCTACCTAATACTTTTTAGTATTATCTGCATAATTCGCAATTAATTTAATTGGTCCGCGATATTCAATTCTGCAATGGCATTAATCACAAATATATTTGTCGTGAACAAAAAAAAATGCCATGAATATCAAAACAATTTTCCTCAGTATTATTTTCAATGTCCTCCCATGCGGATCAACTCTCGGAGTTGAAATTGCGATCGCAGGAATGTCCGTTGATGGAATAAATATTTCGACCACCGTTTTAGAAACCTTCGCTAAAGAGGAATCAAGAAAGCTCACAGAACACAAAATATTGGACGATCACGATATGATCGAACGTCTTGGAACTAATCCTGAGATTAGAAATAATAGTTGCCGTCGCTTGTACAAATTAGGCAACAGTCTTCAGGTAGATTATTTACTCACTGCGAAACTTCGTATGAAAGATCATCGAATGTGTTTTCGAATGAAGTTGCTTGACATTTCATCAAAATCAGTGAGTGCCGAAAATGAACTTTTCTTCGCGCTGAATTATCCACAAATAAGAAGAATGGTCCGAATCTGTTTACGTGATCTCTTCGACTATTTCGATCAAATTAATCATCCAATCACTCCCCTAATTATCGGGGCCCAAAACAAAAATTAATTATGAAAAATTTCGTTTGCCTTTTATTTCTTTCTTGCAGCTTTATCTCTTGCTCAAAAGAAAATATTGTTACAGACCGGTACGAACTTGAGGGCAGATGGAGCCTTTATCAAACTGAGCTATATACCAACGACTCCTTGGTTGGAACAGGATTTCCTGAGGATTCGAGCATTATTTATGAGTTTATTTCGGAAGAAAATGAGGTCACCAATCGCGGCATATTGGAAATCTTCGAAGATGGATTTCAAGAAACATACACTTATGAATACGACGAGGCAAGCAAGAAAATCACAACAGATTCCAATCTTAGTTTTGATCTTGTTTCTTTGACAGAAACACATCTAACTTTGTCGAATTCTTATTCAAATCATCGCTCGGAGTATTACTTCAAGCGATAGAACTTGCACATACATAGTCGAGCCGTTTAGAACTTATTTCTAACTTTAAGTTCAATATTCCAAAATGAAAAAAATACTACTCCTCTCGTTCTTGTCCTTGTCCCTGGGGTCAATCGCACAGGAAAAAGAACCATACTTAAGTAATGAGACTTATACCTACGAGGGTGTCATCGAAGAGTACAATAAACTTGCAGAAAAATATCCTGACTTATGTCAAATGCAAAAGCATGGCTATTCAGATTACGGCGAGGAAATGTCCCTCTTTATTATAAGCAAGGTTGGTTTCAAGAAAGAAAACTTCAGGGATAAGGCTGTAATTATGATTAACAACGGAATCCACCCCGGTGAACCCTGTGGGGTCGATGCCTCAGTTAAGCTATCGAAGGAACTACTCGCCGATCCAAAATTGATTTCAGAAGAAGTTGTCATCGGAATTATTCCACTTTATAATATTGGAGGTGCGAATAATCGAAGTTGCTGTAGCCGAACCAATCAAAATGGACCAAATTTTTATGGCTTTAGGGGGAATGCAAAGAATCTGGATTTAAATCGAGATTTTATCAAAGCAGACAGTAAAAACACCCTGGCCTTTTACGAAATTTATCATTTACTGAATCCACATCTTTTCATTGACACGCACACTTCCAACGGAGCAGATTATCAGCATACGATGACTTTGATTACAAGTCAAGTGGACAAAATGCATCCTAAATTAAGGACTTACACGCTCGAAAAATTAAACCCATATCTGTTTGAACAGATGGAGAAAAACAATTTCCCGATGGCGCCTTATGTTCATACAATGAAACGGATTCCGGATGACGGTATTAAAGATTATCTGGAGTCGCCGCGATATTCGACCGGCTATACTAATTTGTTCAATACTATTGGATATGTTTCAGAAACTCATATGCTCAAAACTTTCGAAGACAGAGTAGAATCAACTTATGTACTTCTTAAATTATTGAATGAATACGCCGGGAAGAACCATGAGGAACTGAAGGATTTGAAACGAGAAATTGAGGCTAACATAGGTGAAGAAAAAGAATTTGGAATCGCCTGGAGTTTAGACACAAATCGATATGACATGATTGACTTTTTAGGATACGAGGCGGAGTATAAAAAAAGTGAAGTCAGTGGAACTGATCGCTTATTTTACAATCATGAAAAACCCTATAATCGTAAAATAAAATATTACAATCACTATCTCACTACACAAAAAATTATCCGACCGAAATATTATGTAATTCCAAAAGCCTGGGACTTTGTTGTAGATCTCTTCAAAGCGAATAACATAGAAGTTCTTCAGTTAAGTAGCGATGCGGAGATTGAGGTAGAAGTGTATCGAATTTCCAAGTATGACAATATTAACCGACCCTATGAAGGCCACTTCCTTCATCACTCAGTTGAAGTACAAGCGGAAAAAAGAACAATCAACTATAAAAAAGGAGACTATATCGTTCCAACCACAAATAAGAATGTTCGCTTTATAGTTGAAACACTCGAACCGCATGCGACGGATAGCTACCTCGCCTGGAATTATTTTGATGCCGTTCTTCAGCAAAAAGAATGGTACTCGGCTTACGTTTTTGAAGATGAGGCGGCCGAGATATTAAAAAATAAGGCCGATGTGAAGAAGCGATTTGATGAACGAATGGCTACCGATGAGAGTTTTGCGAATAGTCCGTCAGCCCAGTTATATTTCGTTTTCCAAAATTCTGTCCATTACGAAGAAACTCACAATGTTTATCCTATTGCACGACTTACGAGAGAACTTCCGGAGACTCTGATAGCTCAATAATTTATTCGCCTTTCTTTTTGTAGAAGTAAAGCATCAGCACCGGCAGAAAAATGAGATCCGCAAAGAGCGCAAAAAACAGGGTGCAACTAATTAAGAGCCCTATATAGAAGGTTCCCAGAAAATCTGACATCATGAGTAGTAAGAATCCAGAACAAAGTATTAGCGTTGTTAAGATGATTGCACGACCGGTGGAAAGATAAGTTCGTTTTAAGGCGTATAAAAATGATCTGCCTTTATTTAATTCAAGCTTAAATTTACTCATGAAATGAATCGTGTCATCGACTGCAATTCCGAAGGAAATTGTGAATATGATAGCTGTAGAAACGGTCAGGTTTATTCCCGCATATCCAAGAATTGCCGCTAGCATCAGCATCGGTAAGATATTCGGCACCAAAGCGATTAACACGATCTTCAGAGAGCGGTAAAGAAAACCCATTAAAAGAGATACAATTAGAACGGCAAGTAAGAGACCCAAGATCAACTTCATTGATAAACTGCTCATGTTTTTGTCCAACAAATGTCCTGTACCGGTTAACTTGAACTCTACCAGATCATGATTAATATTTGTGGCCAAAAATTTGTCCAGTTCGACGTTTCGGTCCCGAATTTCATATAATCCCACATCGCCGAGAGTACTACTTATTCTTGCGTAATGTTCGGTGGAATCAACATACAATCGCATTTGGCCATCCTTATCATATTTTTTAAACGTAGCCAGATAAGAATTTGCCTCTTTTTTCGAAGGAAACTTATAGTACTTTGTTTGTCCGCCATGTTCACTGCGATTAGCAAGTTTCAAGGCAGAAACAATTGACAGGCACTGCTTCAATCCATAACTGTCACATAAATATGTTTCGACCTTATTCATCTCCTTCAGGACTTCATAATCCATAATCGATGCGTTTGGATCTTTCACTTGAACAGCCATTTCAAACGGTCGTAGCCCCATTAACTCTTCATCGAAATAATCATAGTCCTGTCGCAATTGGCTGTCTTTTTTCAGATCCTCAAGAAGAAAATAATTTGTTTCGACCAGGAAAAAACCCACAAGGCTAATAATGATGATCCCGATAAAGCCGAAAAGAATGGCTCTTCGTTTTCGTAAAACCTGTACAAAGGTACCGTGCAGAAATTTGTACCAGAGATCCTTGGAGAGTGGTTTGTATGCAATTTTCGGTGGTTTAATCAACACCAATAAACTCGGCAATAAGGTATAGGCAAGTACAAACGCCAACATGACACCGGCTGCCGTAAACAATCCAAAATTACGGATTGGCATCATGTTAATTGATAGTAACGTCAGAAATCCGACCGAGGTCGTTATCGAAGTTAATAAGGTCGCAAATCCTACTTCTTTATATGCAACTTTAATCGCTTCCATGCGTTCCATTCCTCTCCTCAGTTCATCAAAATACTTTGAGACGAGATGGATGACATCGGACATTGCAACCACAAAGATGATGCTTGGTAAAACAGTCAGTACCAAATTGATCGGTTGACCCATTATTCCCATGAACCCAACAATCCAGGCCATGGCCATGGTCACAACAAATAAAGGTACAAGCACTCCCCAAATTGACCGAAAGGAAATAATCAAAAAGAGAATAACCAAGATGAAGGAGAAGCCAATAAATTGGACCGTCTCAAGCTGCATTTGATCCACGTAATATCCCACACCAATTGTTCTGCCTGCATATTTGAAATCTTCAAATTTGAACTGAGCAATTAATTTATCCAGCCTGAATTTAAGTGAATCACAATCGCTTTTTGGCATGAACTCAGTGTGCTTGAGCAACACCATAATCGCATCACCTTTCTCAGAAATAAAAGTATTTAAAAGCTCAGGCCGTTTAAAAATCCGCATCGAATCGCTTTCAAAATTTTCAGGCTTCTCCGGATCTAAATAGGGCCTCCACATAACCACCGGAGAAAAGGAAGTTTTTATGGCCTCGCGCAAATGAGTTATACATTGTACGTCCCGCACATCTTCATCCAAAGCAAGACTGTCTACGAAGTCGCGCGCTCTCCGTAAAAAGTCCTGATCAAATACACCCTTATCTCTTCGTAAAGCGATAAATATGAAGTCGTTATCCGACTCAAATCGATTTCTGTGTTCTTCAAAGAAAACTGTCTCAGGATCATCGGCAGGATAAAATTTCTCGAAATCATAATCAAACCCTACTTTCCGGACTTGAAAGATCAGAAAGACCGAAATGGCCAGAACAACAAGAAGTCCTATTCTCGAAATATTTTTTATATCACCCAACCCAAATTCTTTTTAATCCGTTTACAAATTTGTATTTTTGAAATTACTAAAAAGAACTAAATCAAGGATTATGAAACAAAGTTTACTATTAATAGCTCTTCTCACAGGAATATACGGTGGGGCTCAGCTAACCACGGCCAACCAATTCAATATTGGAGATTCAAGAGCTTATTACTCTCTTGACAGTAATGCCACAAATCTCTCTACCATCTTAGGAACAGGAGTTACATGGGATTATAGTCTGATCACGGGGTATTTTGGGTCGACTACAAATACAAATAACGTGCTGGATGCAAGCACCGCAATGTTTGCTTCAGATTATCCTACGACAGCCTTGGCCGAAGAATTCCAAAATGGAGTTCACACCTATTTTAACAATGTTGGTTCAGATGTGATCGTTGATGGCTTTGTCTATCAGGAAGGAGGTTCAGATATTGTTGTCCAATACGATATAGATGATTTACTGGCTTTATCGTTACCGATGAACGTTACGGACACTTATACTGATCCTATCGCGGGTGACGCAACGGCCTCCATTGGAACGGTTGATTTGACCGGGACTGCAAATATAACTTGTGACGGATCCGGAACATTAATAATAGGAATCTACACATATCCGAATGTTATAAGAATCCACACCCTCGAAGTATCGTCCGGTGATTTTGCAGGAGAGACGATTGTGGTGACCCGTGAAAGCTATGTTTATTATGATCTTGATGATGCCAATCCATTACCGATATTCAGACATGACCGCGTCGAAGTTGATTTAGGTGCATTTGGAAATCTTGGTTTTCAGGCAGTTTATTCTAAAGACGATGTCACTAATTATGTGAACCTCGATGATACTACAACTAACTCACTAAGCATATACCCAAATCCTGCAAGAGATATTTTAACCATATCGTTTGAAGGAACGACGGCTCACCTGACTGTCATGAATGCTGCGGGACAAATTGTTTATACCAACACTTCATTCCAAAATATTGAATCGATCAATATTTCAGATTTTGAAGCCGGGATATACCTTGTTCAAATCAAAACTGATAAAGGGATCACAACGGAAAAAGTGACCGTTAAGTAAAAAGAAGAATTTTGATTACGGCCCTGATCCCGATCCATCGGGATCAGGGTTTTTCTTTGTCCGCCGAATCCGCCTGAAGCGGAGAAGGCGGATTTTTATACTAATTTGAGTGATTTGATTGCGAAATAGCTCATATATTTTCACGGTGAAAGAAGAAATTGAAATAGCGGCCAAGATCCTGACAAAGGGAGGAATTATCCTATATCCTACTGATACCATCTGGGGTTTGGGCTGCGATCTTGGGAATGACGCAGCAGTGGCAAAGATCCTTAAACTAAAAGGTAAGGATGCCAGGAATGGACTTATTGTTCTTGTTCATAATCAACGATTATTAAAACGCTATGTAAAAGAAATTCCTGATGTCTGCTACGATCTGATTGACTTTTCAGAAGATCCGATTACGATCATTTATCCGAGGGGGCAATATGTGGCGGATCAAGTAATGGGAGAGGACGGATCATTGGCCGTGCGATTGACTAAGAACGAATTTTGTTCGAAATTAATGGAACGAACAAAATTTGGCCTGGTTTCCACATCTGCCAATATTTCCGGCGAAGGCATTAAATCTACATTTGACTCAATTCCCAAAGAAATTAAACTTGGTGTTGATCATATTGTAAATTTGCCCAAATTTAAGTCCGCCGAAAGGGCATCGAAAATTATTAAAATCGGTCCAAAAAATGAGATCGAAATTATTCGCAAATGAATCTCGCTAATCAACTCAATCATCAAATCTTTGCAACCGTTTCAGAAGTCGCCGCCGGTATGGGAAATTCTGCTTTTGTCGTAGGTGGATATGTCAGAGATTTAATCATAGATCGTCCATCCAAAGACATTGATTTTGTAGTTTTGGGGAGTGGCCTGAATTTAGCGAAGAATGTTGCCGAAAAATTGGAGATTGAGCAGGTTTCGTATTACAAGAATTTTGGAACAGCTGCCTTTTCTTTTGATGGATTAGAAATTGAATTTGTCGGAGCAAGAAAAGAATCTTATTCGGCAGACTCGCGAAAACCCGCAGTTGAGGATGGCAGCTTAGAAGACGATCAAAACAGAAGGGACTTTACAATAAATGCACTTGCAATCAGCCTTAACAAAAGTTCATTCGGTGAAGTGGTAGACCCTTTCAATGGAATTGAAGATCTCAAAAAAAGAATCATTCGTACCCCGTTGGATCCCACAATTACATATTCTGATGACCCTCTCCGAATGATGAGGGCCATTCGTTTCGCATCTCAATTGGGATTCAAAATCTCGCCTGAATCATTAAACGCCATTAGCAAGAATAAAGAACGATTGGCTATCGTGTCGGCGGAGCGAATCAGTGACGAATTAAATAAGATCATTCTATCTGATGTTCCGTCACGTGGATTTAAAATCCTGTTTGATACAGGTTTGCTCAATCAGTTTTTTCCTGAAATGGTTCAACTTCATGGCATCGAGAAAAAGGAAGGATTTGCGCACAAAGACAATTTTTACCATACGCTGGAGGTATTGGATAATATAAGCAAACACACCGAAGAATTGTGGCTACGCTGGGCGGCAATTATGCACGACATCGGCAAACCCAGAACCAAGCGATTCAAGGAAAAAATTGGTTGGACTTTTCACGGACATGAAGAGGTTGGAGCGCGAATGACGTCCGGAATATTCAAAAAACTCAAACTTCCACTTGATTCCAAAATGAAGTATGTACAGAAGCTTGTACGTCTTCATTTGAGACCTATCTCGCTTGTCAGTGGAACGGTGACCGATTCAGCTATTCGAAGATTGATTTTTGAAGCCGGTGATGATCTTGAAGACCTAATGACTTTGTGCAATGCCGACATCACTTCAAAAAATGAAATGAAGGTTCAACAGTATAAAAAGAATTTTGATCTCGTTTCAAAAAAATTAAAAGAAGTTGAAGAAAAGGATCAGCTCAGAAACTTTCAGCCACCTATTTCGGGAAAGCAGATCATGGAAATTTTTAAACTACAGCCTTGTAAAGAGGTTG
>CAZCAD010000043.1:0-4448 GCA_964496525.1 uncultured Flavobacteriales bacterium
AAAATCTCAGAACGTAAACTATTTATGCACTAGGGAAGTAAAGGGGTAATCCGTTTAAATGATTCAAAATTTCGTTTTTGTATATTTGGACATGCGACTCTTTGTTATCGTTTTATTGATTTCCAGTTCATCATATTCTCAGTTATTGACAGATAGCTTAGTTTTTCATTATCTATTTGATGGAGATATGACTGACTATGGGAGTTATGGGTTTGACGCAACTGGCAGTGCGACTTTAACTCCAGATCGATTTGGAAGTCCGAACAGAGCATATCTTTTTGAGGGAGCTGAATGGATCGACTTGCCCAATGATCCCTTAATGAAACCTAATCTTCCTGTTTCCTTCTCGTACTGGATAAGGTTGGATGGGCCTGATACGCAAAACCATCATATTATTGGTAATGAACAGTCTTCGGGCGCCTATTATGGGGTTAGTAGCACCATTTATGCTGGAACTGCTGCGCCAACTGTGGCATTTGGTCAAGGTTTCGGAGGTTGTGCTCCATCAACAAGAAGGAGTATGTACGGAACAATATCAATTGATGATGGATTATGGCATCACGTTGTCGTAATATGCCGTTCTGGATTAGATATGGAAATATGGGTGGATTGTGTGAAAGATAGCTTAGCCACGTATGGTGGTTCTGGGGCTATGAGCACAGGATATTCCTCCGGCCAAGGTTATATCGGACGGGTGTGGGACTGTACAAGTGCTTATGCTTATGCGGAAGTTGCCTTGGATGATATGCGTATGTGGAAACGAGATTTAAATATTTCAGATATAGATCTGCTCTGCAACGAAGGTCAGTCAACAAATGAGATTGAAACAGTTCAGAAAGGTGACTTTTTAATATTTCCAAATCCAGTTTTAGATGGTCGAATGAATATTCAAACAGCTAGAGCAAGCTCAGACTATAAAATTATCAACTCATTAGGTCAGGTAATTCAAGCGGGAGAAATGGAGCCTGAGATAATTGTAGACGGATTGAGTACTGGAATTTACTTCTTCGTTGCAATAAGTGATGAAGACAGCATTACAAGGCGGTTGATTATTGAATGATTCTGTTTCAACATTGTTTCAACAAACGTATTCCAGAAAATTAAACCACTGATTATCAAAGTATAACAGAAGGGTTCGTAGTCCCTCCGGTTCTCAATCTAATTCGCATTATTATAGGAAAGCAAAGGCAGTTTGGCTCGCTAGATTGATGACGTTTGTGTTTTGGGAGTGTGTATATAAGGATCCTCCGAAGCTTTGGTAAGGACCCTCTCCTTCGCCATGGCTTGCACCTTCGCTAAAGCTTCAGCACATGCAGACGGTAGAGTAAAACCCCCTACGCCAAGGCTTCGGAGGGTGAAAAAAGAAGATTCCGTCTGCCTGAGGCGGACGGAATCGTAATGCTGATCTGGTTCTTAGTTTAGAAAATAGTAGCTCGCGCAGCATCCTATTTAGACCCCTCGTAGTTGATAGAAGTTTGCATCAGCACATTAGAGACAGTTCCAATTATTAAAAGGTTGCTGTGTCGTTCAGATTTAAACGACAGAGGCTAAAATCATTCAGAATTAAAGCAATAGTATGTAGATAGATTATGTCGTTGAATACGGGCGGAAATCCGTTAAACCGGTTTCTCAATGGGCTACCGGATCACTAGCTTAGCTATCACTTGAATCAGTTGATTCAGCCGGCTTGTCTTTTTTCAATGCCCCTAATATTAAAAACAATAAACCTAAAGGAAGTGGCACCCAAAATAAATCGCGGAGCTCTGTGAGAGCACTATTATTGCCACCAATATACCACATTGTAGCTGATGCGGCAAAGCCCAAGCTGCCAAGAATTAATAAGAACTTTTTCATAGAAATTGAGTTTTGATCAAGATAGGTAAAAATCAACCGCCATCAGATAACGCCTCTCGCTTTTAATTCAAGGTACTTGTTGATAGCGTCAATTGTCAAATTTTCCGGTCTTGTCAGTACAGTCTGAATTCCATTTTTTCGGAGTTCCATGGCAATCTTATGTCGATCCATCCCATATTTTTCGGCAAATGTTTTCAGATAGATATCGCGCACGTGACGTGGCTCCATTTGCGCAGCCTTTTCGACTTCTGTGTTCTCAAAAAAGATAACAACCAACACATGCAATTGATTAATCCTTTTTAATAAGGGCAAGACTCGTTTCAATGAATAATCGGACTCGATGTTTGTGTACAACATGATCAGGCTTCGGCCTTTCACATGGTTTCTGATTCCATGATACAGCATCTCAAAGTTCGCCTCAAGAAAACGCGTTTTCTGCCTGTACAGCAGTTCCATGATTCTTGTCAGTTGTCGCTGAGAGCTTTCTGCCGCAATCTTTGTTCCCAGTTTGTCAGAGAAAGTCATTAGGCCCACTTTGTCACCTTTTCGCAAACAAATATTGCTAAAGGCCAAGGTAGAATTAATTGAATGATCCAATAATGTCAACTGATCAAAGGGCATCCGCATGCTTCGACTCTTGTCGATGATGGAATAAACATTCTGTGCCCGCTCATCCTGATACTGATTCACCATTAATTCATTTCGCCGACTGGTCGCTTTCCAGTTTACGGTTCGAATGTCATCTCCCTGAACGTAATTTTTAATCTGTTCAAATTCATTGTTATGACCTAACCGGCGGATTTTTTTAACCCCTGAAATCGCAGTCTTGGCAAAAACCTTGAGTTCGTATTTCTTCATTTGCAGGATGGAAGGATAAGAAGCAGCCATCTCTTTTTGCCTGATCACGATTTTCCGCTGAATAAAGTGCGTTAAAGTTGAGGCATAGGTGAAAATATCTGAGAAGTGAAATTCACCTCTCTCAGTCGGATGAATTTGATACTTAAAGATTTGTTTTTCTCCGGCTGAAATGAAGGAGGTAAAGTGAAGATCCCTAATTTGAAGTTGATTGGGCAAGTTGTCATAGATGATCAATCGAATTGGAAAAGCATAGTTGTTCTGTACCTCTATGTCCACTTTATTATCATCGCCCATTGACATGGGATTCATTACATGCCGTTCTCCGTCTAATGGATCTTTCTTTACGAATAGGATGAAGATTTCAAGCAAGACAATTGCAAGAAGAAGCGCCATTGCCACCTGGGCGATCAAAAATACAATTGGGAAAACAAAGCCAATTATAAAAATGACCACCAGCACCAGTAGTGCGATAAAAAATCCGTATGTGAGGTATAACCCTCTAAACAGTCTAACCACTTCTATCTCGGTACTTCTATCCCCTGAACAATTTCCTGAATCAGCTCTTCGGATGTCATTCCTTCCATTTCAGCTTCAGGGGTTAGAATTAAGCGATGATTCAACACATGAGGTGCAACGAACTGCACATCATCCGGAATAACGAAATCACGTGCACGAATGGCAGCGAGTGCCTTGGACGTTTTCATCATAGCCAATGATGCTCTTGGTGATCCGCCCAAATATAACTTGGCGTGATTACGTGTAGCATTCGTGATCTCCGCTATGTATTTCAAAATCTGATCTTCGATTTTCACCTGCTCAACTAAATCCTGTACTTTTTTCAGATCATCAGCCGTAAAAACACCTTTGATCGAGTCAAGCGTTGGTGCCTGAATGTTGTTCTTGTATCTGTCCAGAATTTGCTGTTCCTCCGCCAGGGTTGGATAACCAATTTTAATCTTGAACAAAAATCTGTCAAGCTGAGCCTCGGGTAAGTTGTAAGTTCCTTCTTGCTCAATCGGATTCTGCGTTGCCAGAACGAGAAACGGAAAGCTCATCATATAAACCTCTGAATCATAAGAGATTTGTCGCTCTTCCATCACTTCAAAGAGGGCGGCTTGCGTTTTTGCCGGCGCACGGTTAATCTCATCAATCAGCACGATGTTTGAGAAAATCGGCCCTTTTTTAAAGCTAAAGCTTGAATCATTCAGATTATAAACCGTCGTTCCGATAACGTCGGACGGCATTAAATCCGGTGTGAACTGAATCCTGTTAAAATCAACCGAAAGTGTTTTCGCCAATACTTTGGCCGTGAGTGTTTTCGCTATCCCCGGTACCCCTTCGAGCAGCACATGTCCATTGGAAAAAATGCTGACCATCAGTAAGTCGACCATGTCATGCTGACCAATCACGAAATTTCCAATTTCTTGCCTGGTGTAGTTTACCTTTTCGTTAATAAATCCAAGATCCAATCCGGATGAAAATAGCTGGGAGGCCTCCGGCACGTATTCCATTTTCGGAGGCGGTTCAACTCCACCACTGCTCGTGCCGGTCGAGTCGGCTGAAGTTTCTTCCGTTCCTTCTGAAGTCTCTTTGGATTCTCTACCGGAGTCAGGAGTGTTCTCCTCATCCGGTTCGTTTGTATTGTTTTGTTCTTCCATCATCTACATTTTTTGTAAAAGTTTTCTATTTTTCGATGTAATATTATTAATTGTTCGTCGGTGACCGCACCTATTTGC
>CAZCAD010000043.1:4458-5325 GCA_964496525.1 uncultured Flavobacteriales bacterium
CACCGATTAATTCCAATTTTCTGAATAGGTCAAATATCTCCTTGATTTCTTCTTCCGGCACCTGGGATTTTAAAGCAACTTTCTTAATAAATTTTTCATCTGCCTCCTTGGTAATGATATAGTAATGATCGGCAAAAAAATTGAGGAAGGTTTTTTCCTTCAACTTAATTAGTTTATTGTGTTTTTTCTCCTGCATATAAAGAGAGGCCAGGGTGTTCACATATCTCATGGATGTGTTTTCCTTCAGTTCTCCCGGGGGAATAATTTTTTGCATTCGCTTTCATTTAAATAGAGCATACAGCATGGCTCCAATTAATAAAATTAAGGCGGCAAAGATCAGCGGCGGATGTGCCATAATAAATTCCAGGATAGATCGGCGTTCTTCTCCGCCTCCACCATCTCCCAGGCTATTTCTCCATCTTTGATCATACAAATAGTATCGATCCCACTGGACACGACCGGGTGGAATATGCTTCAAAACTTGTTCGGCATACTGAAAACCCTCACGCTTCATTAAGCTGATATTGGTGAACATGTGGGGCGTGCTATGTAAAAAGATCAGACCGCCACCATATTCAATTCGCACATAATTCCATTGTTCAACTGTATTCGTTCCGAGCGGAACGATGGTATCTCCCCAACCAATGTCAAAGTTTTCCTGATTAAAGTAATGCCAGTATTTACTTGACACCTTGTTATTGAATATATAGGTGTTTTCGTAGCGCTTACTTTTAAGATCCGGATGGAGAAATTTAAAGTACTGCACGGAGTCAAAAACTCCTTCTTCGTAGAAGACATCGCTGTCAAAGACAAAATTATTCAGCCAATGCTCTGTATAAAAGCGGCATGAGAAAAAGGCTGTATTTC
>CAZCAD010000043.1:5366-12221 GCA_964496525.1 uncultured Flavobacteriales bacterium
TCCAGGTAATTTTGGGCACCGATGAAAAAGTAAATATCGTTGACGTCAGGATTATCTTGCAATGCCTCATCCAAATCCGTGTTGATCTCCAAAAAATTGCCAAACAGACGCACTGTGTCCAGAAGTTCTTTCATCACATAAGTGCCATAAGGTCCTTTGTCGTCAGGATCATAGCTTTCATACCAATTGTCCGTTACATAAATATCCTCTTTTTCTTTACCTCCAAAGAAATAAAGAAGGATAATGAAGAGTGCAATAACGCCTCCGATGATCGCTATTTTACCGGATTTACTCAACCCCCAACTTTTCTAAAAATCGCGTGAAATTTGGTCTGACCTGTTCAAATTTTACGGAATCAATTTCGCGTTTACCATACCAGATAATCTCGAAATAGCTGACCGATCGATTGAAATCATCAAACTCAGCCATGCCGCTCATTTCTCTGAGATAATGGAAATTCGTTTTCTCCTTTTCCCATTTGATCCATCTCTTATCGGCCAGATCCCGAATGATAAAAATGAAGTAGATCCGCACAGCTCCGCGATAGTCGTCTTTGTCCAAAGCCTCTTGCAGCAATCGTTGTAACTCTGACAATGGGATTTCGGTCGGATTCAAATCTTCGATATCGACGATCTTTGTGATTTTCCGTCCATGACGCTGAGAATTGATAAACATATAATAGATCAACACCATCAAGCCGATTACCATCGCAATCATCAGTATATATCCGAGCACTCCAAATCCGGTAGTACCGGGTGAGCTGATTGAAGGTGGTGAAGATTGAGGCGGAGGATTATTTTGAGGCTTTTGACCACTTCCGTCTCCTCCTCCACCACCGCCGGAACCATCGCCATATTTTTCTCTGGCCTTGTTGTAATCCTCCTGAGACTCATAAGTCCACTGCCGCCCGGGACCATTTTCTGCCCCTTCGTACCTGATTCCTTGCCGCAGCTTCTCCCATTTGTTTTCATCCAGATCGTGATCGTACAATTTCTCTCCGCTTTCCTGTCCAAACGAACAGAGGCTAATTATCAGGTATGTTATCAAACCAGGTATCCTCACCTTATTCAAAATCTAAATCGGTTTCAACATTTCTATTTCTCCTGCCAAATTTTTTCAGTCGCATATAAAGTCCTTTGGCTGTCATTTTTTCAGCAGATGCATAATAATTAAATGAAAAGGACAGAAAATAGATGCTCATCATGAAGAAGATGAAAAGCACATATATCAAACTGTTAAAAGCTGAAATTATCACAGAATACCTCGGTGTGACGGTAATCGTGAAGTCCTTTATTACTTCATCGATCAGATTTAATAATCCTATTCCATTAAACATTGGATTTGCCAACACAAAAAAGAAGATGCACATTATGAGCATAAAGGTTAAAAATGAGCCTAATGCATCCCCATAAGATCCTTTTCCCATTGAAAACGATCTGAAAAAGGCGTTGAAAAAATTTGTCTCTTCAATGACAATAATGGACGGGATCATGTTAATAATTGGTGAAGCAAAAATTAAAAATACGAGGACGATACCCGGTGCAGAAAGAAAAACTGAGAGTACGATCGCCGCATAGATGTATATCCAAATGAGATGTTGCTTTAAAAATTTAAAGTAGCCTGTAAACAGATCATCATCATCAGTTAACGCAAATACGTAATAAACCGCACAAATCAGAAGAGCCAATATAAACCCCCAGGAGAGTAATTTGTAAATATGAAAATCCGTTTGAGTTCCAAACATGCTTCCAAAATTCTCATACCAGTATAGATCATAATTAAAGCTGCCCCATTCTGTCAAATAAATAAGGGTGCCCAGAATTAGAATCAAGGGAAATATAATCGTAAAGAATAATCTTGACAGGCTCCCGATTTTTTCAATAAAAACATAAAAGGTATCCGTAAATATTTCGCCTATGTTTCTAATTTTGTACTTCTCAATCTTTCTTTTAGGAATGAATCGCGGAACTTGTTTTATTGCAATTTTTTCAGGATATCTTCTGGCGACAATAATGGGATAAACTACATAATAAAGAATGATCACCGTGAAAGATGTAATGATAATAATCCATTTCACCAGGTCAGGAAGAACCAGGTAATACCGCGTAACATAACTCTCTAAAAAACCGGCGATGATAAAAAATGGAATCAGACTTAACATTATTATCAGTCCTCTTTTTGCCGAAAAAACAAGTGATTGCACCCTCGTATATGATTTTGGGAAAAGCAGTCCGTTTCCAACCGTTATTCCTGCAGCACCTGCAATAATAATTGCTGAAATTTCAAATGCTCCATGAATCCAAATTGTGAGAAAAGAAGTGAGGAATATTCCCTTGGTGTAAAACCACCATTGAAAAGTACCAAGCATAATTCCGTTCTTCAGCAAAAGAAAATAGGATCCCATTGTTGCTAGAATTCCCAAAGTAAAAGTGATGAGAGCCACCCGAATATTATTCACGGTAATCATCCAAAACATTGAGCCTTGTGCCGATTCACCATAAATACCCATTGGATCGCCATTGGCAATTCGTCTTTCTGTTCCTTCGACATAGCCATCTCCCAGCACCAATCTGACAAAATCAACATCATAATGTTGTGATACTGCTCCAATCACAATTGCCAGGGCGAAAAATAAAAATGCAGCCAATA
The DNA here is from genome assembly GCA_964496525.1 of uncultured Flavobacteriales bacterium. GTDB lineage: Bacteria > Bacteroidota > Bacteroidia > Flavobacteriales_D > Crocinitomicaceae > JAKSBJ01. Next base: position 8,016 of record CAZCAD010000043.1, read on the forward strand.
GATTAAAACGCGCCCGATACATTTCCAGGGGAACAGTCTCTTTCCAAAACTTCATGAAATTTCCCAGTGGTTGCTTGCGCTGTTTGTAGAGTGAAGTAAATACGCCTTGTGCAAGCTGATTCAGATAAACCCGGACAGAGCGTCTTGGATAAAAGGTCTTCGCATAAGAAAGGTCCTCTGTGATTTCGGTAAACAATTCAGAAACTTCATCGGGATCGCTGTTGTTTTTACCCGACAATTTTTCAAATCGAGCCCACTTTTTCTTATTCTGTTTTATAAACGACGTTTCCTTCACTAACCCCTAAAAATAGCGTTTTTTTTGCTCGAAACGCATCCTTGACTTTCATATTTTTTTCTTGAAAAAAAACTCCCTGAAACGATTAATCGCTCAGCTTCCGTAATCACCTTCTACTTATCTTTGCAAGATCTTTAATCAAATTTTTCGATGATGAAGAAATTGCCGTTATATATACTGTTGCTAAGTGCCTTTGAAAGTAGCTATTCACAAATTACAAATGTTGAAAATGACATTCGAATAGAACGGAAGGATAGCCTTGATGGATGGCGTAAGGGATTTGCCGCAGGCTTATATGGTTCTAATGTAGGCTTTAGCAATTGGGCTGCAGGTGGTATTAATGCGATATCCGCCAACAGTTCATTGGGTTTTTATGCTAATCTGAAAACCGGTCCGACTACCTGGGATAATGACCTGGATATCGGATATGGAGTAGTCAAACAAGGAGATTCAGATTGGATAAAGGCGGATGACCGATTTGAGATTACTTCAAAGTTTGGAAGACGGGCATCTAAACGTTGGTATTATGCAGCTTTACAAAACTTTCGTACTCAGTTGACATCGGGTTACAACTATCCAAATGATTCAGTTGTTATTTCCGGCTTTTTAGCACCTGCATACAACTTAGTTGCTGTAGGGATGGATTACAAAATAGACAAGAAATTTTCTATGTTCATTGCTCCTCTGACGGCTAAACTAACGTTTGTGAATGATCAAACGTTAGCGAATGCGGGATCATACGGTGTTGCTGCGGCTCTTTATGAGAACATTACAAATATACTTCTGTCACCCGGTAAGCGCTTCAGAGCAGAACTCGGCGGCTATTTTCGATCACAGTTAAATCTGGCAGTGTCAAGTAACATCAAGATCTCCACAAGTCTGGATTTATTTTCTAATTATATAGAATCGCCGCAAAATATTGATGTGAACTGGCAATCATCTATCGAAGTCAAGCTCTGGAAGTTTCTGACCTTAACATTCATGACGCATTTAATCTACGATGATGACGTTAATGTGGCGATTTATGATGATAGCGGAATGCAAACAGGATTGGGTCCAAGAGTTCAGTTTAAACACCTCAGCGGAATCGGTTTGTCATGGAAGGTAAATCGGAGTCCGGAGGTTCTTAAAAAAGATGAAGACAAACAAGGGTAATCCTTAACACAAAGAGTAGAATATGTAAATTTTTTAGACCTGCCTGACGGCAGTCAGGTTAAACGATTTAGGCGTTTTGTACTGTTTTGCCGGGAGTTTGGCACTTCTTTTGCTAAGCCCTTCGGGACTAAGGAAATGAAGGTAAAAAAGAATATTAAAAAACTTTCATTCCTGGCTCAACCTATTTGATTAGGAGTACGTTATTGGTATTATTAGAAGCACGTTAATAGTATACTAAACTAGTAGATAATGTTGTCGCAACGCCTAAAATTGCATAGCTTTGCCGAGAAGTTTAGAAATACACTAAAATTTAAACGATAGAATATGATAAAAATAGTGTTAATTGGACTAACCTTATTTGGCGCAACTGCATGTTTTGCAGATCTCTCTTTAGAGGGAACTTATCAAGGCAAGAACCTCTATGTTCAAAGCCCTGAAAGTGAAGACGGATTCGGTTATTGCATTAGTAGAGTGACTGTCAATGGTGAACCGATTACTTCGGACATTCAGACATCAGCCTTTCAAATCGATTTGAGTGAATTTGATATTAGTATCGGAGACCCCGTTCTTATTTTATTTGAACATGAAGATGGATGTCGCCCTAAAGTAATTAACCCTGAAGTAATTCTTCCAAAGAGTACCTACGTTATTCAAGACATTTCGTGCTCTCCGGAAGGGATACTTTCATGGTCGACGACTAAGGAGATGGGCAAACTTCCGTATATCATTGAGCAGTACAAATGGAATAAGTGGGTGGCTGTAGGTGAAGTAGAAGGAACCGGTCAACCGGATCTTAGCAAATACGAATTCCATTTGGCGGCTCATGCGGGTGAGAACAAAGTTAGAGTTTGTCAAACTGACAACACCGGTGGAAAGAAAGTATCAGCTTCAGTTACATTCCAAGCGACGGTTTCTGAACCGGAACTGCAAACAATGGGAACTAACAGAATTATCGAATTCATTGCCGACGGCAAGCGAATGAAAACCAAGTATGAGGTTTTTGACGCCTACGGTAATATTGTCAAGAAAGGCTACAACTCCATTATAGATTATTCTAATCTTAAAAAAGGAGTTTATCATGTAAACTATGACAATAAGTACGGAAAGGTCATTGTCAAAGGTTAAGACAGTCCAAAAGAATTAGAGTAAAGCCGGTGCCCTTAGGCGTACCGGCTTTTTTTGTGCTTCAGCAGGATGATCCCGATCGATCGGGACTGCGGTGTGGATAAAGACAATAAAAACAGCCATCCGCCTGAGGCGGATGGCTGTTTCGTTTTTTAGAATGAAAAAAGCTTTTGTGGACTATTCTGACGTTAAATGGTATTTAAGTTAATTAAGTACACAAATCCAGCTTTAATCACCCAACCGTTTTGAAAATGACTGATGTTTGTCCCACTTTGAGACTCCCACAGTCTGTGCTTATATCAATACTTTATGTTCACCTTGATAAAAGGTAACCACGAAATTTAAAAAAAAGTGACATTTCCTCTGAAAAGCCCATGTTTGTTGGGCTAAGGCACTGTTAAAGAATAACTACTCCTTTTTGACTGGCTCTTTTGTCTGTCTTTTTCGTTAAAAAACAGAACCGTAGCTAAGGCTATGCTTACGTTTTTTGCCTCAAATACAAACAAAATTTCTGCGTCAAATTCGAAGCATTTATTCTTTAACAGTGCCTAAGAAGTCTACTTTTTTACAGGTTGATTGACTGAATCTCTGGAAAGGTTGATATTTAACAGGAGAAACCTTCTCACAATTTCAAACTGTTTACTCCACCTCTTTTATCCCCATATTCCACAGAACAAAACTGAGTTTGTCCGCGCTGGCAGCTATTCGCTTTGAGGTTGGAGTCCCTGCTCCGTGTCCGGCATTCGTTTCTATTCGAATCACGACCGGGTTTTTCCCCAGGTGCTTTTCTTGAAGTTCAGAGATGAATTTGAAAGAATGTGCAGGCACTACGCGATCATCATGATCTCCCGTCAAGACCAAGGTGGCCGGATAGCTTGTTCCCATCGACACATTATGAACCGGAGAATAGCCTTTTAGGTATTCGAACATTTCTTTAGAATCATCTGCTGTACCATAATCATAAGACCATCCTGCACCGGCCGTAAAAGTATGATAACGCAACATGTCCAAAACTCCTACTTCCGGAATAGCCACTTTCATTAAATCGGGACGTTGAGTCATTACTGCTCCTACTAAAAGACCACCATTTGATCCGCCATTGATTGCCAAATAATCTTTTGAGGTGTATTTATTTGCAATCAACCATTCTCCCGCAGCTATAAAATCATCAAATACATTTTGTTTCTTCATCTGCGTTCCGGCATCATGCCATTTTTGACCATATTCTCCTCCCCCTCGAAGATTAGCCACAGCCCAAATTCCACCTAAATCCATCCAAACCGCACTTGTTGTTCCGAAACGTGGCGTTAGGCTGATATCAAATCCGCCGTAACCATATAAAATTGTCGGATTCTTTCCATTAAACTCAATCCCCTTTTTATAGGTGATAATCATCGGAACTTTTGTGCCGTCCCTGGAGTTGTAGAATACCTGCCTGGATTCGTATTTATCCGAATCAAATGCGATCTTAGGTTTCCAATAAGTTTTGTACTCTCCACTTACAGGATCAAAAAGGAATGTGCTGCTCGGTGTGTGGTAATTGCTAAAGGAAAAATATAATTCCTTCGCTTCCCTCTTCCCGCCAAATCCACTTGCAGTTCCAAGACCGGGAAGTTCAATTTCACGAATTA
>CAZCAD010000044.1:0-11892 GCA_964496525.1 uncultured Flavobacteriales bacterium
GTGTTGCGCGGCGTAGACATGTTCGACTGTGTGATGCCGACCCGTAATGCCAGACATGGAATGCTTTTTACAAGCAAGGGAATATTGAATATGATAAATGCCAGATGGAAGAACGATTTGAGTGTCCTGGATGAAGACGGAACCTCTTTTGTTGATCAATTCTATTCAAAGGCTTATGTGAGACATTTATACCATGCAAAAGAGACATTGGCGATGCAAATCGGTAGCATTCACAACCTCGCTTTTTACCTTTGGTTGATGGCCGAGGCGCGCAATCAAATAGAAAATGGCTCGTTTAACCGATGGAAAAACGATATGATACCAAAAGTAAGTAGAAAGCTTTAGTTTATGATACTCACCACACTCGATAAATTCATTATTAAGAAGTTCCTGGGGACATTTGTTTTCATGCTCATCCTGTTGATGTCAATTTCCATCGTTTTTGATTTGTCGGAGAAGCTAAATGAGTTAATTGCCAACGGTGCTCCCTGGAGCGAAATCATCGTCACTTATTACGGCAATTTCTTTCTGTATTACGGAGTACAGTTCAGTTACCTGCTCAATTTTATATCGGTTATCTGGTTTACATCGAAAATGGCCAATAACACTGAAATTGTGCCCATCCTCAGTGCCGGCATAGGTTTCAATCGATTCCTCAGACCCTATTTCATTTCCTCGGCGATTTTGGTCGTTGTGACTATTTTAATGTACAATTATGTTTTGCCGCATTCAAATAAAGCAAGAATCGAATTTGAAGAAATTTACTACCGCATTAAGATTCATAAAAGCAATATCCGAATGCAAATATCTGAAGATGAAATTCTGTTTTTCGGCAACTATAATGCAAACTCTCAAATCATTCGAAAATTTCGTATTGAAAAATGGGCGGATGATACCTTAGTTTCGATTATTTCGGCCGAAAGAGCCTATGGAGATAGTTTAACAAATGAATGGCGTCTGGAACAGTTTGAGAAGCGAACATTCGGTTCCTTTCACGATGATGTTAAAATAGGAAATGCACTGGATACCACTCTCAGTTTCAGCGTATCCGATCTGGTGTTCAGGCCCAATGTAATTGAGGCCATGAACAATGAAGAGCTTAACAGGTTTATAGAAGAACAAACGGCAAAAGGATCGGATAGGGTGCCTATGTACCTCATCGAAAAACACAAGCGCTGGGCATCACCCTTTGCCATATTTATTTTGACCCTGATTGGGGTCTCAGTTTCCAGTAGAAAAGCCAGGGGAGGGTTGGGGGTGAACATTGCCCTCGGTCTGAGTATCTGTGTTTTGTATATTTTTGCAATGCAGATAACAACGGTGGCCGCACTCAACGTCGGATTTACACCGGTGCTTGCCGTTTGGCTGCCAAACATTATATTTCTCTTCGTTGCCTATTTTTTGTATCGGATTGCGCCTAAATAAACACAATGATCAACACCAAAATCCCCTTAGACGAACTCGCAAAATTCAGCAAAGACTGTATGCCGGATTATCTGGGAATTGAAATCACCAAGTTGGAAGAAACAAAGATTACCGGTACCATGCCGGTGGATCACAGAACGCATCAACCCTTGGGATTACTTCATGGAGGAGCGAGCGCCGTGCTGATTGAGACTCTTGGTTCTGTGGGCTCAGCCTTGATCATCGACACAAAGACACACGCTCCGGTTGGTTTGGAAATTAATGCCAATCACATTCGCGGAGTTAAGTCGGGAGTCGTTACAGGCGTTGCAGAAATCGTTCATCGTGGAGGTAAAACACACGTATGGCAGGTTGATATAAGAAATGAAAGTAGTAAATTGGTCTGCACGGGACGATTGACGGTGATGATTGTTCCACATTCAAAAGAAGATTAAAGCTTACGTTGCATATCGCCTTCCAAATGCTGAGCGTGCTCAGCATTTTATTGGAGTTGCAAGGCAACTCCAATCCCTTTCAGAAATGAAAGGAGAAGGCATGGTACTGCATTCATTTGATGGAAATCAGATTTATTTTATCGACGATTTAACGGATGCCAACATCAACGAAAATCCGCTTGAATTCTCTATTCCTGAATTCCATGAAACGCTAAAAGACGATTATTTCGCCGCCTTTGAAAAAATCAAAGATCAGCTGGATAGTAATTCCGTTCAAAAGGTCATTTTATCACGTACAATTACAACCGAAGTTGAGGACTCTCCGGCCACAATCTTTCGAAAGTTAAATGAGCAATACGCGAACACATTCAATTATCTGGTTCGATTTGAAACCGGTCTTTGCTGGATGGGAGCAACACCGGAACTATTGATCGAGAAAGATGGCTTAAAAATTCGAAGTATGTCTCTCGCAGGAACAAAATCTGCCGGATTGGATTCCAAATGGTCCTTAAAAGAAAAGGACGAGCATCAATTCGTGACGAATCACATTAAAAAGGTTTTTGAAGAAGCGGAATGTCAAAACCTTAACATCTCCGGTCCACGAACAGTCAATGCAGGGTTCGTCGATCATTTACAAACAGAAATTAACGCCACCCTGACCTCCAACGATCAATTGATTCCTCTTTTGCGCCAATTGCACCCTACTCCGGCCGTTTGTGGTGTTCCCACCAAAAGTGCTACAGAATTAATTGAGAAGATTGAGACACAAAAGCGTGAATTCTACACGGGTTTTATTGGAATTCGCACAAAAAAAACGGAGCGGTACTACGTCAATTTAAGATGTATGCAACTTAATAAGGGTAATGCCTTACTGTATGTTGGCGGTGGAATTACCGAATCTTCCAACGTTGAATCTGAATGGGAGGAAACGAATTTGAAAGCAAAGACTTTGTTGGAAATTATTGGTTAAATAAACTCAAAGTCCACACGTCTGTTTAGTTGTTTTCCGATCGCACTTGCATTCGGCATTCGTGGATCCGTCTCACCCCTAAACTCAATTACGACCCTATCTTCCATCAATCCGTTATCCGTTAAAAATTTCTTTATTTGATCAGCTCGTCGCTCCGACAATTCGATATTGTAGGTGTCAGTCCCATTCGAATCGGTATGTCCGATTATCTTAATCCGAAGATCAGTATGAGATTCAACTATTTTTATCATGTCTAAGAGGTAAGACTCAAATTCGGATTTCAAATCATCTTTATCGTGATCAAAATAAATTGGTTGAAACTCAAAATTTCGGACTTCGGCATCGCGCACGTAATAGGCTTTCCATCCCTTATTCAACTCAAAGGCCATATTATTAAACCATGAATGGTATAAAGTCACCGTATCGGTTTTCGACAATTTATGTCTTGATCGAAAAAGGATGATTTTTCCGCTCAGTCGCCGACAGTCCGTTGATTGCCAATCCCCACTTAAGTAACCCGATTCGGAATCGTAGGTGAGCTTACCCTTTTGATGACACCAAATTTTTCCACTTGAATTCTCCTGGTATCCGATGATGATATCTTCATAAGAAATACTGAAGGCTTCCTTTGACTTCCCCTTTATATTTTTAAATGCAAAATAAGGGGTGAAAGGGGTCTCGCATCGTGACTCTCCCATCATTTCTCCCGAGCTTTCTTCAATATCAAAATCAAACCAAATGGCCACTCCTTTTTCGTACGGCTCGTTATAAGTCGTTAGTATTCCCTGCCAGCTTCCCTGTAAAAAATCAAGCTGTGCCAAAGCAGAAGAATAAATCAAAATCGCTGATATGAAAATGAATCGAAATAGCATACAGCTTCAGTATCAAAGTCTGTACCTTTTATACGGAAGATATTATAAACGTTACGTTACTGGAACTCTTACTCCTCTGAATCCGGCAGAGCTTTCTTCTTACTGACACCTTTTCTATTCCATTCACCAAAATTCGTCGTTATAGCCAGTGCATTTGACACTCCCGCTGAAGAATAAATTGAAACTCCGTAATCGAATGAGAACCTCTTTAGTTTCAGACCAACACCAAACGAAAATCCACCCGCCCCCATTCTGTCGATAATACCCAGAGAATTTCTTCTTTGAAAATTGAATCCCATGCGAATGAAGAAACTTTCATGCGGAATAATTTCCACGGCAAAATTTGTGTGATAAGCAAGTTTGGTGATAAAGCTTGCAGTAGGAACAGGAATCGTGTCACCGGTTAACTGATCAATCGTCGGTTGTAAACTCGGGTCATTATAGGTTAAATCCCAAGTTGTTAAATCGGTTCCAACAACACTCAGGCGAAAAGGTGCGTGATGAAACTTATAAGATATCCCTGCCAAAACTTCCAATGGAATGGGTTCGCGATTCTTTTTTGTAAATCCCTTGAATTGATAGCCGATGTTTCTTGCAAGGATTGTCGCTGAAACATTAGACTCCTCATCATAAAGCATGACGGCCATATCCGCTGCCACACCAAATGAAGTGTAGGAATCATAATGCGAAAAGATCATATTGAAGTTACCCCCGATCGAAAAGTACTTATTCAGCTGATGACCATAACCCACTCCAAGTGCATAATCTCCGGCAGTGAATGTTCCCGTCTCCATGCCGGTATAATCGCGTTTTGTAAATCGACCATAAGAAACGTAACGAAGATGCGAGGTGAACGTCCCCAGCTTTTCAAAATTTCTTGCAAAGGCCAATTGTCCGTAGTTGATTCCTGCCGGGAAAAAAAAGTGATTCAATGCCACATTTTGATCCATAGACTTGTCGATAGCAGCAGGATTAGCCACCGCTAAATCCAAATCACCATCTTTTAAGGGAATAAAATCTCCTCCCAGGGCCATTCCCCTGGCATTAAAATCCAAATCCAGAAATTGCCATGCATGAGTACCTCCGGTCTGTGCAAAAGCCGAGGAAGTAAAGAGTAGCAGTATCGATAGTCTAAAACAGTTCATTTAGATATTCGTAGAACGTCTCTAAAGATACTTTATTTTGCATTTTTTGAATTCTAAGACTATTCAACTTGGCCTGTTCTTGGCCCAAGCTCAATTGCTTCCATATTTTTCAACTCTTTTCCATCAACGTCAAACCGTAATAATGTCTTGACTTTATGAAAGCCTTTGTAACCACAAGCTCCGGGATTTAACCACATACAATTGATTTTTTTGTCAAACTGTACGAGCAAAATATGCGAATGTCCACAAACGAATACGTCAGGTGTTTTTTGAATGATCTCACCATAGGCATCCTGAGAATAACGATAGGGTTTACCACCAATATGAGTCATCAAAATCTCCATTTCCTCAATTTGAAATCGCTCTATTTTCGGCCAGGCAGCACGAACTTTATGGTCATCAATATTTCCATACACACCACGAATTGGTTTAAAAGCCTCCAGTTGATCAATCACTTCCATAGATCCGACATCTCCGGCGTGCCAAATTTCATCTACCCCTTTAAAGTACTCCAATACCTTGGGATCAAGATATCCGTGCGTGTCCGACATGAGTCCAATTTTCTTCAATGATTCTGGAAAATGATAAGTTTGTATTATGAAGTTGTTTAAAGTCGAATTAATAAGTTAAAAAATGATTCTTTTCTCGCATAACTTCGTTGTTTTATCGAACCATAGCTGGAGCTATGCTTCTCAAAAACGCCTTGTTCTGCAAGAGAATAATTCATTTTCACATTTTACTAATCAACTTTAAACAACTTCAGTTAGAAAAACACGACTTCCATCCTTTTCTACATCTATTAATTTGTGATCCTGCATCCATCTCAGTGTGTCCGTAACCTGGTCTTTGTTAAACTCCCTTAGGTTCGAAATGATCGCAAGCGTAGATGATTCCCGTTCTCGATTCAATAAATCAATTATTTCATTTCTTATCGTTTCCCTGACCTTACCGTTTATCTCCTCATCACCAATGCATACCGAACATTGACCACAGGTTCCATGATCTTTTTCACCGAAGTATTCCATCAGTGCAGCGCTCAAACATTCGGTGGATTCCATCAAAGATTTCATGGCGTCAAGTTTAAGTCGTGCCGCTTTTTTTCTATTCACTAAAACGGAAGCCGGTATGGAGATATTTACTTCGTCAAGTCGTTCAATTAGGTAAATAATTTGTGGATCACCTGAATTTCCACTATAATCAATCAACTTATGTTGTACCAAAAAATGAATTTGCTTATCGAGTTTTTTTCGATCAATCTTTAGATTTTTACAAACTTGATATTCGTTAAACCAAACGTAGTCATCGAAAACACCGATATGGGTTCTTAAGATAAACTGAATCACATTGTTTAGTTCTTTATCTTTTAATTGATAGTCATATAATTGTTTTGCGTCGACGAGCATTCGGATGCGAGAACGGGAAGAAGAGCGTTCTGAAAATCTGATAAATCCACCAATCTCTAACAATTTAAAAACGTTATATACTTTTAAAATACCAAGTTCATATCGGCTGCAAAATTCGGCCAAATTAATTGAAAACATTTCGTCCTTTCCAGAGCCAATGGCAAGCTGAAAATAATTCCCAAGGGCTTTGTAAATCGATTGAATTTCTGAAATTTCGGGAAATTTTAATGCGTGCCGTAACTCTAAATCCGCTATGTCTTTCTCAAGATAAAAACCCTTTGCCACGGATTGTAATCCATCTCTGCCTGCACGTCCAATTTCCTGGTAAAATGCTTCGGGATTGTCCGGTAAATCGTAGTGTAATACAAAGCGAACATTTGCTTTATCGATACCCATTCCGAAAGCATTTGTAGCAATCATTATTTTTCGTTCGCCACTTAGCCAAAGCCGCTGTCGAATCTCGCGTTCAGATGCTCGCAACCCTCCATGATAAAACTCTACAGAATAATCACGACTTTTTAAGAAATTCGAAAGCATTTTCACATTCTTCCTTGTCGCACAATATATTATTCCGGATTCCTGAGATGATTTTACAAACTCCTCTAAACGATTTAGCTTGTTCTCTGTTTTCAAAATTCTAATGGCAATATTGTCTCTCTTAAACGAACCTCTAAACAGCTTCGAAGATTTCAGTTCAAGCTGTTCTTGAATATCTAAAACCACTTCTTCGGTTGCCGTTGCAGTAACGGCCAAAACAGGAACAGTTGGAATCCATTCTCTCAATGACTTGATCTTAGAATAATCCGGTCGAAAGTCATGTCCCCATTCGCTGATACAATGAGCCTCATCTACTGCAATTAAGTTCAGCGGCATTTTTTTAACTCTCTCTTTAAAAATCCGACTTTGAATGCGCTCAGGGGATACGTATAAAAACTTCAGTTCTTTGTCATAACAGGCGTTGTCAAGAATGCGGTCAATTTCCAGGGGACTCTGAGTTGAACTTACAAATCTGGCCTTAATACCTCGTTGATTCAATTGCTCCACCTGATCATGCATTAAGGCAATCAATGGCGAAATGACCAAACAAATTCCCGGTCTCTGAAGAGCTGGAATTTGATAACAAATTGACTTGCCACCTCCCGTTGGTAGAAGTGCGAGAACATCATCTTGATTGAGTAGAGCATCAATAATTTCTTTCTGCAAAGGTCTGAACTGTTCATGTCCCCAATATTTTTTAAGTATTTCTAAAGATGTGCTCAAAATTTCACGATCCGGCTGATCAAATATTGATCGGTGGCCCTTAAACGCTAATTTACTAAACAATGCAGTTCACCTGAATGGAAGACGATATTTGTCGAAAAAACTTTCTTGATAAAATAATATTAAATAGCTATCTTCGCCTGCCCGAAAGCATTAAAAATTATGGCGACAGACACCGTAAATATCAAGATCACCAAGGTTTTACAATCAAGAATAGACACTATTGATTTCGACAATTTACCATTTGGAAAACACTTCTCGGACCACATGTTTGAAATGGATTATAAGGATGGTGAATGGCAAACTCCGACGATTGTTCCTTTTGCGCATCTTGAAATTCACCCGGCGACTTCTGCTCTTCATTATGGTCAGTCAATTTTCGAAGGATTGAAGGCCCAAAGAGGAGAGAACGGTGAGATTTTGGTCTTCAGACCGGACATGAACGCTAAGCGGTTTAATGAGTCAGCAGCCCGTATGTGCATGGCCGAAGTTCCGGAAGAAATTTTTCTTGAAGGTTTGCGTCAATTATTGGATCTTGATAGAATGTGGGTTTCAGAAAAGGAAGGACAGTCACTTTATATTCGTCCATTAATGTTTGCAACAGACGGCTATGTTGGAATTCGACCTTCTCAGCGTTACAAATTCATCATCATTACTTCCCCTGTTGGACCTTATTATTCTGAGCCGGTTGCTGTAAAGATTGAGACTAAATATACTCGGGCTGCCGAAGGCGGAGTAGGTCAGGCGAAAGCGGCAGGTAATTATGCTGCTTCTCTTTATCCGGCTAAATTAGCCCAGGAAGAAGGGTATCGTCAGTTAATTTGGACAGATGCCAAAACCCACGAATACATAGAAGAAGCAGGAACCATGAATGTGGTTTTTGTTATCAACAATACAATAATTACCCCTTCAGAAGATTCTGACACAATCTTAAAAGGGATTACGAAGCGATCAGTTTTGGAAATTGCCGAAGATTGGGGATGGAAAATCGAAGAACGCCGAGTGGCAGTTGAAGAGGTAATTTCAGCACTTAAAGATGGATCTTTGCAAGATGCGTTTGGTGCAGGGACCGCTGCAACTATAGCTCCAATCAGTAAAATTGCTTTTAAGGGAGTTGAATATGAATTGCCGGTGGTTGAAAATCGTGAGTTCTCAAACAAAGTCAAAGACTTTATCACCGACTATAAGAGAGGTAGGATAGAAGACAAGTTTGGGTGGTTGATGACTGTATAATCAATCTTTTAGATTTCTTGATAGCAAGATTCGTCCGCTTAGCTATACAATAATCGTGGCAGCCATGCTAATAATCAGTCCGGCTACGCTTTAAGATTCCAGCATTTATTTATCTTTCCGCCTTCGATCATGGAAGGATCTTTCCCAAAATATGGACTAATTGGGCGCTCTTTGGTGCATTCGTTTTCATCAGAATATTTCCGTAAAAAATTCGCAGAGGATAGAATTCGAGCGACCTATGAAAATGTTGAGATTCCTGAAATTTCAATGGTAGTTGACGTTCTTAAATCCGGTAGATATTCAGGTCTAAATGTCACCGTCCCATATAAAGAATCAATCCTTCCCTATTTGGATGAAGTCGATACCTTAGTTGAAAATTGTGGTGCGGCAAATACGCTGCATTTCGTTGATGGAAAATGGATTGGCTACAATACGGATGTCTTCGGATTCAGGCAGTGCATCAAACCTTTTTTTAAATCGCATCACGAAAAATCTTTAATTCTTGGAACAGGAGGTGCTTCAAAAGCAGTCGCTTCTGTCCTTGAAGATCTTGGATCGGATGTGATTTATATTTCAAGAATGCCCGACGGCCAAAATGAGTTTTCATACAATGAAATCAACGAAATCATGTTGAAAGCATGCAGGTTGATCGTGAATTGTACACCTGTGGGAATGTTTCCAAATGACAATGATGAAATTAGCTTCCCTTACGATCATCTGAGTCCTGATCATCTTTGTATTGACCTAATCTACAAGCCGAAAGAAACGGTATTTTTGCGGAAGTCAAGGGAAAGCGGGGCGGTTGTGTTGAACGGCGAAAGTATGTTACATCAGCAAGCCGAAAAGGCCTGGGAAATTTGGAATAGCAAAATATGAAATATCATTTTCTAATAATTACGTTCATTTTTGCAGTTGTCTCCTGCGGAGATCAGAAACGGAAAAATTTTACGACTCTTGATGATGACGGGAATATTATTATTTCCGAACAATCGCTGAGTATACTGGAAGAGATTGAAAGGGACTATTATGATTGCAAGGAGTCTGAATCGGATGAAAGAGAGTGCGATCATTTTACGGCTGAAGCAATATGCCGGTTTTATGAGATCGATGACTTTAAAGAAGGCGCGGGTTACATTTCTTATCGCGAAATCAGGAATGTCGTTACCTTACAGGGAAATTGGGAGCCCATCGGAATTGCTACTTCCCAGATTAACCTGGATAAAGCTCAAGAAGATGCAAATAATGCAAGGGCTACCATCGCCTTTGATCCTAATAAATCCAATCATGTTGCGATTATCCTACCGGGCCGGACTATGAGGTCAACATCCTGGGGATTGGAAGCACCGAATTCAGCCAGTTTTTTTATTCATAAGGTGGATTGTTATGTAAACAAGGCGCTTTCATATTCGTTTAGCTCTCCTGAAGGAATCATTTTGTACGCTATTAAATAGTCGTGGAAACTGCATCGGATATCATCGTAATTCTTGGGCCGACAGCTTGTGGTAAAACCGAGCTGGCTTGTTCATTGGCTCATAAACTGAATGGTGAAATCATTTCAGCTGATTCTCGCCAGCTGTATCGCCACATGAATATTGGTACGGGAAAAGACCTGAAGGAATATGTGGTTGATGGAAATAAAATTCCCTATCACATAATTGATATTCATGATCCGGGATACCGTTATAGTATTGGTGAGTTCCATCAAGATTTCGAAACGGCATATAAGTCAGTGATCTCAAATGGGAAGAAGCCCATACTTTGTGGAGGGAGTGGTTTGTACCTTGAGACGGCCCTGAATGGAAATTCCTTTTTGGGGATACCTGCTGATTCTGAATTTCGGAATAGAGCTGAAAAATATAATGACACCGAACTACTGGCAAAATATGAATCGATATCAGGTAATGTCAAATCAGACCTGCGCGCAGACACCAATCGGCGAATGATTCGTGCCATTGAAATTCATAATTACTTAATAGCAAATCCCAATTTCCAGACAACAAAGTCTCTTCATCTACATTACAAAATTATCGGTCTTGATATCGATAGAAATTTGCGTCGCGATAAAATCTCGAAGCGGTTGAAGTTCAGACTTGAGAATGGAATGATAGAGGAGGTCCAATTCCTGCTGGAGAAGTTTTTGAAGCCGGAGGATCTTGAATACTACGGTTTGGAGTATAAATGGGTCGGTCGATATTTGGAGAACAAAATATCAAAGGAAGAGCTTTTCGAAAAGCTCAATACCGCTATTCATCAATTTGCCAAAAGGCAAATGACTTGGTTCAGACGAATGGAAAAGAATGGATTTGATATTCAATGGATCGATGCTTCCTTACCCTTGGGCGATAAGTTAGGCAAGGCACTGGACATTATTCGTTGATGTAATTCACCCGATCGTTGAAATTAGAGCGGAAACACCGGGCGATCTGGCGATCTTAATACTGAAAGAAATACAGACGGTATGAAAAATCTAATCTATTTCATCATTATCTATTTTGGTTTAGCTTTCACTTTCTTCGCGATGACCGCTTGTCATGCAGAACGTCCTCGATCTAAACAAGTTTTCTGGGACCCTGAGAAAGACACTGTCTGGCGGGAACTACTGTAGCGACGAATCAGTCTTCCTCTCAAAGGTGGATTGAATTCTTATCCCGATAGCTATCCTCAAAGAGTATGGTTCAGTCAAGATTCCGAATCTTCTCCTCACTTTGTTTGGAGCAGTTCGGAATAAATTCCACTTGCACTTCCTGCAGCGCTATCGCTTGCACGAAGTAAGTGTCATTTACTTCGCCTTCACCATCTTTTTCGTCAAAACAACTCCACCATCTGTAACCAAAGTATAAGAGTAAATCCCAGAACTCAAATCTTCCCCAAATACATTTATTTGGCCTTGACCCCTTGTTGGAATATCAACTGAATTAATCATCTGACCCTTCGCATCATAAAACAACATTTGTGCTTTTTGAACTTCATCCGGAATGGAGTAGGTGATGGTCGTTTTCTCGGCAAATGGATTTGGAACATTTTGATTTAGGACGACATTTTGAATATTTTTCAATTCGACATCAATTTGTTGTGCTTTTGAATCGTCATTGTCAGTACCATCATCTCCTCCTCCTAAAAATTGGCTCTTTGGCTTGGGTACACATTTGC
>CAZCAD010000045.1:0-5263 GCA_964496525.1 uncultured Flavobacteriales bacterium
TTCATAATAGTCACCTTCTACTTCCCATTCAGAATTGCTCGCTTTTGGGTAGTCAGCTTCAAATGCTCTTGTAACGACATCCGGAATTTTTGTTTTATCGGCTTCTTCATTCTTTGCACATGACAGAACGAATAATCCTAAACCAATTAATAATAATTTTCTCGTTTTCATAATCTATTTTTTTAATTTATATCACAAATCTATGGGCCGATTCTGTAGAAATTCTGTTTTAAAACTGAATCTTTAATTTGTGTAGAGAATCCGAGTATTTATATGAGATATCCCATTCGTTAATTCTGCAAATTTCATGGACGATTGAAAGCCCAAGCCCAAGAGAGGCACTACTTTGATTTGCTTTTTCGAAGCGGTTTAAAAACGAGGAAGGATCTTTATCGGGCTCTTCACCGGAATTATGTACCTCAAAATATTCTTCTGTGAGTTCAATCCGAAGTAGCCCGTCTTGAGAATTGTGTTTAATGGCGTTACTCAAGAGATTATCTAATAAGAGGTTAACCAGATTCTCATCGGTTTGTAGAAAACAATCCGCTTTTATGGTTAAACTTAATTCCAGAGATTTGTCTTTTATCAGCTCCTCAAGGTCATGTACTTTGTCTTTCACCTCCAGGGATAAATTAATCTGCTGTTTTCGTTTAAACTGATTATTTTCCAGTTTGGTCAAAAGCAGCAAGGCCCTGTTTAATTTACTTAGTCGATCCAGTGAGGAGTAAATCTTTTCAATTCTTGTGGCCTCCATTTTACTTAGATCGGACTGCATGAGCTCTTCAACTTCCAGTCTCGCAATACTAATGGGCGTCTGAATTTCATGTGACGCATTTTCTGTGAAACTTTTCAACGCCTCAAATTGTGTCTTCACCCTCTCGCAAAGTTTTTGAATGGCCGTATTCAATTCCTTAAACTCACGAACACTGCTAGGTGTCAATTCAATTTCCTCTGTCCTCTGGACGTCATAATCCTGAATTATTTCGAGATTCCTGTAGAATGATCTCCAGATATTCTTGGCGACAAAATAGTTGACCAGAATAAGAGCAATCAGTAAAATACCGAAAATGATCATTAGGGGTATTCCGATGGAATTAAAATATTCCTCATCTTCGATAGCCTCTTGTCTGAAGGTGGTACGATAGAATTTTCCTTTATAATGAAGTGTCGTAGTAATTTGCCGAAAGTTCTCGTGTTCACCGGAAATGGGGTCAAACATCAATGTATCACTTACCTGAGTTTTGGTAATCGCACAATAGTCCAGAGTGTCCACGTCCATTGTTGGGGGGAGGTCAACGAAGTTTTCGTTATTCTTTATTTTCTCTTCGACTCTAAGACAATTAAAATACATGGCCTCATTGAACTCCAGATCGATTTCTTCACGAACACTGAGAAAAATAGCGATGCCCGCTGAAAGTAGTATCAGCGAAAACAGAATTTGATTGATTAGATTGGTTTTTACCAATAGTTTCATAACTCTCCAAACTTATATCCCAGACCATAAATCGTTTTGAGGTAGTCATTCCCTCCTAAATCGACAATCTTCTTCCGAAGATTTTTAATGTGACTGTAGATAAAGTCAAAATTGTCGGCCATATCAATATGATCCCCCCAAAGATGTTCCGCAATTGACTCCTTTGTAAGGACTCTGTTCTGATTGGCAATGAAATAAAGAAGTAGCTGATACTCTTTTTTCGTCAATTCGGCAATTTTCTTTTGGACCAATACTTCCCTGGAATCAGGATCAATTTCTATTTCATTAAAGTTGATTTGATTTTTACCTTCGAATTTTCTTCTTCTAATAATCGCATTTATTCGTGATTTTAGTTCAGCAAGGTGAAAGGGTTTTGTCAGGTAATCGTCAGCGCCCAGATCCAAACCTTCTACCTTATCATCTAACGAATTTCGAGCCGAAAATATTAAAACTCCCTGATCGCTTTTATTTTTTTTGATTTCTTCCAATAATTCCAGACCATTACCGTCTGGAAGGGTTAAATCCAATAGAATGACATCATAATCGTAAATAGCCACCTTGTCCTTGGCGCTTTTCAGGTCGTTTGAGTATTCACACACAAACCCTTCATTATGCAAATATTGAATAATGGATTCTGCCAGACGCAATTCATCTTCAACGATCAACAATTTCATAGATTTAAAAATACGGGAAAAATCTGGAGAGAATCTGTAGGAATGTGTAAATCGAAGCTCTGAAGCCTTTTAATCGGGAAAAGCACTTAGTTAAGATTACTCAAAATAGACTCGAAAAGGAGCTTGCCGTCAGTGTTTGCAAGTTCAGGATCAGACGCACGCTCAGGATGCGGCATCATTCCGAAGACATTTTTCTCCTGATTACAAATTCCGGCAATATGATCAATGGAGCCATTTGGATTGTGGTCTTCTCCCAATTCACCCTCTTCACTGCAATATTGAAATATGACCTGGTCATTATCATAAATTGATTTAAGCGAATCCTCCGGTGCAAAGAATCTCCCCTCGCCATGTGCAATCGGAATTTTGTAAGTGCGATCAAAATCCAAACCTTTTGAAATCGCCGCCGTGGATGACTTCGGTTTTAAAAACACATTTTTACATATAAATTTTTGAGTATCGTTATGCAATAAAGCTCCTTCCAGCAAAGGCGATTCGCATAAAATCTGAAATCCATTACAGATTCCTAAAACATATCCACCCTTTTGACCATGTGCGATTACTTCTTCCATAATCGGGGAGAATTTGGCTATTGCTCCTGATCGGAGATAGTCACCAAACGAAAATCCACCCGGTAGCACTACAAAGTCACTTCCTCTCAAGTCTCTGTCCTTATGCCAAAGTCGTTCTACTTTTTGACCAAGACTTGTCTCGAGGGCGTAGATCATATCTTCATCGCAGTTTGAGCCCGGAAAAGTAACAACTCCAAATTTCATTTCTAACTAATAATTTTAAGCAAGCAAAGTTATGGAATGTATTTCATCAAATAAATAAAAGCGTCTCATTAATTATGAACCACATCACAACAAGGCTGTTAACAACTGTCGAATTCTTTCCATGAAGTAGCGCAATAGCTATAATTATTGAAAGCGGAATAGCAAGTGCGTAGCCATATTGACTAAAGAGTAGCCATTCGAATGCTGCCGGTATGGCTAGCACCCAGCAGAGGTGGAAGAGCAATCGACTTTGCTTTTTAAATCGAACAACTTCGCCGGAGTTAACTATCATGACCTTCCAAATCGAATATAGGATGATTAACAAAAGGTATATTCTGCTGCTGAGTTGGTAAATGTCCATATCAATTGTTGCAAATTCCAATTTAAAATCTGACAGGCTTAGCGGTACCCAAATAACATCGGACACAACATAATTTATTCCCAACTGATAAAAAACAGGAATGGCAAAACCTACAATTAATAGAATCCATTCTCTCCAAATAAATGGTTTGAAAATGATTAATCCAATCCACGGAATGAGAATTAACGGAAGAAGCATTGGTGAAAAGACAATAGCAATACCGATGAGCAAACCACTTTTGAAAATAATTGCTTTTGCGTCTTCCTGTCTTCTCAGTTTAAATACTTGCATTAAGGCGAATACAATAAACAAATGGGAAATGAGATCAGTTGTCAACTGCATCTGTTCAAACGAAATCAGACATAAGGGATAAATTAAGCCGGGAATGAGCGTTCCCTTGGCAAAAAAGGAGTGTTCGTTAAACAGGCGATTGAATTGGTGAGCCGTCACACTTACCAAGACAAGCAACAATAAAAAGTGCAGCCAATCATGGCTATAAAGCTTATGTAGCAATTCAGTCTGCCATTGATAGAATGCCTGGTACTCATGAGTTTCCTTAAAGAAAACACTTGAGGAAATCAGGGCAATTAACAGTGGTAAACTGGCAATTGCAACAGCTGTTCTGGATCTGTACAAATTTACAAGCACGCCATAAAAATAAGGGATTTATTTATTACATTTGCTTTAACAAAATCATCCATCATTATGAGCTCGGCAGATATCTTTAACGCACTCGGTGACGCCTTCTATTGGTTATTCATTAATACGCTTGAAGCGTTTGGTGATGGTCCCTGGATTTTCTTCATGTGCTCAGGATTTACATTTTTCGGCTATTGGATGTATCGACAGCACCAGTTCAACAAAGCGGCAGAGGCAGATCCCAATCAGATAAAGTAAGGAATTGAAATTCGCTGTATTTTCGACCGGATACAACTATATATCCGACAGTCTTGGTGGTTATTCGGGATTAGCCGGATTTTTTTTGTCCCGTTGTCTTCGGAATATCTCGAATTTGCCGAAAACCATTAATAATCTTTTTTCGAAAGGCAATCAACAAAATTATATAAGGAATCATCATAATATAGAGAATTCCGATATTGATGTTGGCAGCTGATTCTTCCATAGCGTCTTCGGCAACCGCCTTACACATGGCGCACTGAGCATAGGTGCTCTGTGCGAGAAAAAGAACAGAAATTAGAAGAACAGAGCGCATAAACGTTTTGTTAATCAAAGTTAATTAATTAGCGCAAACCAATAGTGGTTTAACTATATTTGTAGAAACTTCTGTACGTATGGAAAACGTTACTACTCTGGGCGAATTTATCATTGAGAAGCAACAGGATATTCCCGGTTCTACAGGAGAGTTTTCGCAATTATTATCGGCGATTCGTCTCGCCTCCAAAATTGTATCGCAGCAGGTAAACAAAGCAGGACTACTCAGTCATATTGTTGGCGCAGTTGGTACTGAAAACATTCAGGGCGAGATGCAGCAAAAATTGGATGTTTACGCCAATACCCAATTCATCAGGGCCCTGCGCTCGCGAAAAATTGTAGCCGGCATTGCATCGGAAGAGAATGATGAGTTTATTGCATTGAATCCTGATGGAGAATACATCGTCGCCATGGACCCATTGGATGGATCATCAAATATCGATGTGAATGTTTCTATCGGGACCATTTTTAGCATTTACCACCGACATAGTCCTAAAGGAAATGATGTTACGATTGAAGATTTTTTACAAAAGGGAAGTGAGCAAGTCGCGGCCGGCTATGTCATTTACGGATCTTCGACGATGTTGGTTTACACAACCGGAAACGGAGTCAATGGATTTACCTATGACCCCGGGGTTGGAGTATTTTTTCTGAGCCATCCGGATATGAAGACCCCGAAGCAGGGAATTATTTATTCGGTCAACGAAGGAAATTTTAAAAAGAGCTCTGCCGCCGTTCAATCCTACATAAAATACGCCCAGGAAGA
>CAZCAD010000045.1:5278-11844 GCA_964496525.1 uncultured Flavobacteriales bacterium
AGGAAGAAGATGAAGCAACGGGGCGGCCGTACAAAGGACGATACATTGGATCTTTGGTCGCAGATTTCCATCGGAATTTGATCAAGGGTGGAATTTATATGTATCCTGCAACCTCATCATCGCCTTCAGGCAAATTAAGGCTGTTGTACGAATGTAATCCAATGGCGTTTATCATGGAGCAAGCCGGTGGAAAAGCCTCAGATGGCCAAAATAGAATACTGGAGATTCTACCGACTGACTTGCATCAGAGAGTTCCGTTTTTTGTTGGTGCCTCGCACATGGTTGAGAAAGTGGAAGAGTTTATTGGGGCCGAAGTGAATGCTTAAAGTGAGGGCCAGATTTATTTATTCAGAAACCCGTAAATGTTGTATTTTTATACGTGCAATGCGCTTGTCTAACGAAATATACCTAATCATGGGTTTTCTGTCAATTGGTGGATTTCAGGGAACTTGTCAAAATTTAATTCTAAACCCAAGTTGTGAGCTGGCTATGGTATCAGGGGAAATTCCCTCATGGGTGGAAGAAACCGGTGGCAATTGGATAAGTCGTGACTATGACCCCGTGGCTTTCGATGGTCAGTATTATTTTTTTGCTGGAGCAGGATCGTTTGCAGAATTGTCTCAGACGATTGATGTAAGTTCGTGGGATTTGAATATCACTAAAGGCACAATGTCGTTTGACTTTAGTGCAAGGGTTAAATCTTGGCATCAGATTCCGACTGATGAGACACGTATCAAAATTCAGTTTCTCAATATTACGAATGATATACTTTCAGAGTATTCCTTCGGACCGTATTCAGACACCGCTAATTGGGTATTGGTTGAAGATTCATTTATTCCACCCGTCACAACCTCTAAGGTTAAAATTCGGCTTCAATCGGAAAGATTCAAAGGATCAAACAATGATGGATATTTTGATGATTTGTTTCTGATACCGATTACGGATGAAGAAGATAATCCGGATACTACTTCGACATCCCCTACAAGCGCTCCAAACATTACAAATACGGCTTATACTGCTGCCGAAGAACCTTCTTGCAGGATTCCATTGTTGCCCGATGCCTTTTCGCCAAATGGAGATGGAAATAATGATAGACTATTCGCTAAAGGAAAGGATTTCAAGTTTATCAAACTTAGAATATACAATAAGTACGGTGAGTTGGTTCATCGTAGCCTGGAACAGGATGCTGGTTGGGATGGTAAATTTATGAACCTTGATATGAACCCGGGCGTTTTCTTATACGTAATGGAATATGCCTGTGATTGGGACGGTGAAATATATATAACAAGCGGTAATGTCACTTTGCTGCGATAATATCATTAATTTCCAGATTCCTACTCCGCTTTCATATTCTTCAGAACTCGAAACAGCATACTGATGATCACAAGGGAAATTAATCCAACAATCCATTTGAGACTTCCGTTTTTTGTCGAAATACTTTCAATGTCCATATGTTCTTCTCCATTTTGAACAAGGGAATAGATAGCATTTTTCTTTCGAAACCAAGAAAAAAACCGCTTTGCTCTAAAGTACCAACGGTTAACTTTTCACCTTTTGAAAACCGAAAGAGCATTGGCATTTTAATGCATTTAACAAAGGTATTTCCGATTTCATACTCATTACCTGACTCCGTGAAAATCGTAATGGTTGTGTAGTCGTCCTCGTAGTCATCGTATCGATCATAATGATCCCAGACAATGTCGTGATAGTCAAAATCAGAATTCTTGTCAATATTTTCTGATTTAATGATGTCAACGGTGACGTATGCCAAAGCCGCCATAACAATCATCATCGTCAAACTACGAAATCGATTCTGCGGTTTGAATATGTTTTTAAAACTCACCTTAAAAGAGGTTTAAATCAATTTACAGAAAAATTTGAATTGGGCATTAGCCTTGTAAAAAGTCTTCCTTCAAAAGTATATACTGTACCGCAGGTCCAAGACTATCGATAATATTTGCCTCAAACTTAAAACCCAACTTCTCCATTACCCGAATTGAGGCAATATTTTCTTCCATCGACAATGCAATGATTCGGTCCAAACCCAATTCTCCAAATCCGTATTCCAAACATGGCCGAGACGATTCAGTAGCGATTCCTTTTCCCCAAAAGGATTTTTTCATTCGATATCCAAGATCAACCGCTTTATGTTCCTCCAGATATTTTAATCCTGTAAATCCAATCACCTCCTTATTTTCTTTCCAGACCAGGGCGAATCGTCCAAAACCGTACTTTGCATAATCACCAAGCACATTATTTTTTATTCGATCACGAATATCCTCGAGGTTTGTCACTGTTTCGCCGGTGTATTTTACTACTTCCGGATCGGAATTTACTTCCCACATGGCGTTCACGTCCTCCATGGTAAATGGGCGAAGAATCAGGCGATTTGTTTCTATGATTTTGCTAAAAGTCACCTGTTGTAATCCCTGGAAAACTCCTGCCTCTGTTCATAGAGATCCAAAAAAGCAAACTTTTCCGAGTTCAATTCTAAAAGGACATAACTTTCCTGCTCTGCATATTCCTCATATTCAAAAGTCATCACAAGTTTATTTGCTTCTATTTTCCAAAAGCCTTCATGATGAATTCCTTCTTGAGGATATTCCCGATTAAAAGAGCCATCCTCAGAGAATTCGAATTCTGTGATGCTGTCCATTCTTATCCAATAACCGAAAAGGTTTTTCGAGTCAAATTCCTGACTAAAAACACTTGATCCGCAGAGAATTAATACCAATAGAATGAGTTCGTTCTTCATGATGCCTCGGTGAATGTGAGAACCGAATTTAAGTATTATCTTTCTTGAATAAAAATGCCCTTTTATCGCAGGGCTCAGAGATCAGTCTTTCAAAGGCATCTGCTTCTTGGATGGATTAAAATAATGAGCGATCATGGATAAATTTCCGTCTTCATCATAAAACTTCCATTTCCCGATTCTTCCGACACTGCGATTTGAAGCCACGTTCAGCCATGGAATCATTCCCGGAGTACTAAACTCGGTATGTATGGCTGTGTCAAGTCCGTAGAGGTAGTACCCGGGGCTCTGAAAATTAAAGACGTCACAATCAAACTGTAAGAAACTACTGTCTCGGTCAGCGTCGTACTCTCCTTGTTCAGCCACCTTTCCGTTCTTATAAAATTTCCATTCGCCGTTTTTTCGGTTGGATTTCATTTCACCAGAACAATAAATTTGGCCGGAGAAGTTATAAATCTTAATGGGACCGTTTAAAACTCCCTTTTCGAAATTGGCCTCCAATTGCGGTGGTTCATTGTATTCGTCATAAATGTCAGAGTAATGACTTTTAATAATACCGTTTTTCTGCTCATCGATGTGTAAATAGGATTGGGCGTAATTGCGATAGATGTTACACTCCGAACTAATCATTGTGTCGTAATCGATCTGGGGTGAATTAGTTTCTTCCTGGCCTGTAACGTACCATGAAGATGATAGAGTAAGGAAAAGAAAAATGCAATAAGACTTCATTATTTAAGAAAGAATATCTCTCTTAAATAAGGCGGCGATGCTTATCGAAACCAAAAGCACTCCAATGAAAATCGCAATAAATGCCGATAACTGTTCAAATATAGGATTGTAGAATGCCTGATTCACATTCATCAATGTATCGATGTACGATATACCCGTCATGATAGCGAAAATGAGATAACCATATAAAACCGAGCTAATCGTATCTTTTCGATACCTTTTTCTGTTCAGAAGGTAAACTCCGCAACCTACTACGATCGCGTAGACAACGGCCATCGAAATTACATTCGCAGCCATTAGATTGTTGATTAGAATTAACAGTATACCACCCGCAGCACCAATCAATAGCGCATAAGGCAACAGTTTGTTTAATTCTTTTTTTAAGTAGTCCATTTCAAAAGTTTCAAAAGTCGCCCTGCTTAAAAGAGCGCTCGACCATAAATAAGTCGTTCTACTATAGATAACGCCCTATTTAAGCCATTAGTTTGTTGAGAAACTGTTATTTATGAGTTTTTTAACATAATTTTCATCTCTACAAATAACATCTCAGAGCGCAGAGATACTGAGTTATAACGGAAAATCAGTCGGCTCCTTGTAATAATCGAGATAAAATCAGCTAAAAAGCGGAATATTGGGTTTTTGTACCTTTTCAAACGCCTTTTTCTTAATTTTACACCATGACGTTGGACGAATTCCGTCAAGCGTATCAGGATGCTGGTATTATCCGGAGAATCATTTCCGGTCTGGAAGAGGACAGCCCAAAATTGAGTTTAAAAGGATTAATTGGCTCTTCTCGATCAGTCGTTGCAGATGCCGTCACGCATTTCTCAAAAGGATATCATCTTTTCATTTTAAGGGACAAGGAGGAGGCCGCATTTTTTTTGAATGACCTCCAAAATCTCAAAAAAAATGCTCAAAATCTTTTCTTCTTTCCACACTCTTATAAAAAACCGTATCAGCTAGAGGAGATAGATAATGCTAATGTTGTCTCAAGAGCTGAGGTTCTGGAGCGGGTCAATCGCGGAAACAGTTCACTAATTGTCACCTATCCTGAAGCGATCTTCGAAAAAGTGATTACCAAAAGAGAATTTGCGAAAAAAATTCTGGAAATAAAACGGGGAATTGAATATTCCATCGATTTTATCAATGAACTCTTAATTGAGTACGAATTCGAAAAGGTGGACTTTGTTTATAGCCCGGGTCAGTTCGCAGTGAGAGGTGGAATCGTGGATGTATTCTCCTTTTCAAATGATGAACCTTACCGAATCGAATTTTTTGGGGATGAAGTCGATTCGATTAGAACATTCAATCCTGTCATTCAATTATCGACTAAAACATTGACACGTTTTACGGTCGTTCCAAATATTCAGCAAATCCATAGTGCGGAAGAGCGCGCGACCTTTCTGCAGTTTATGCCTTCAAAAACAAAAGTATGGATTCGGAACTACGATGGAATAGTAGGAGTATTGAAAATTGAATACGAAAAGGCAATTGAGATTTACAATTCCATGGAAGAAACTCCGGTAAATCATGCACCACCGATCGATTTGTTTTTCGAAAAAGCGCAATTTAAAAAACAGATACAAGAGTTTGCGGTTGTTGAATTTGGAGAGAAAGATCACTTCGATTCTGAGCCCTTTTATTTTGATATTGTGCTTCAACCAAGCTTCAACAAGAAGTTTGAATTGCTGATCGAAGATTTTAAAAAGAATGAGAAAGCCGGCTTCGGCAATATGATCCTCAGCAATCAGCCAAAGCAGATTGAACGTATTTATTCGATATTCGAGGATATGGAAAGCAGTGTCCAATTCACCACCTTGTCAATCGCTCTTCATGAAGGTTTCATTGATAGGGATCAACGATTTGTATGTTACACCGACCATCAAATTTTTGAGAGGTATCATCGCTTCCGATTAAAGGAGGGATATCGCAGGAACCAACAAGCCCTGACATTGAAAGAGATATATAACCTTCAAAAGGGCGATTATGTCACACATATTGATCATGGAATAGGACAGTTTTCCGGATTACAGATTATCGATGTCAATGGCAAACCGCAGGAAACAATTCGTTTGGTTTATAAGGACAATGATGTTCTCTACGTTTCCATCCATTCGCTTCACCGAATATCAAAGTATTCCGGCAAAGAAGGCTCGCAGCCCAGGATGCACAAAATTGGCTCCAACAGTTGGAGCAATGCAAAGAAGAAAACAAAAGCAAAGGTTAAAGAGATCGCTTATGATCTGATCAAGTTGTATGCGAAACGAAAACAGGAAGCCGGTTTTGCTTTCGCTCCTGACAATTATTTACAGAATGAATTGGAGGCTTCTTTTATATATGAGGACACACCAGATCAATTGAAAGCCACTCAAGCGGTAAAAGAGGACATGGAAGCCCAGGCTCCGATGGATCGTTTGGTCTGTGGCGACGTGGGATTCGGAAAAACAGAGATCGCGATTCGTGCTGCATTTAAGGCGGTTTGTGATAGCAAGCAGGTTGCTATTCTGGTTCCGACAACCATTCTGTGCTTACAACACTTTAGAACGTTTATGGATCGACTCGAAGGTTTTCCGTGCAACATCGATTATGTGAATCGTTTCAAATCCCAAAGACAAATAACAGAATCGCTGAAACAGTTAGAGGCTGGCCACACCGACATTATTATCGGTACACATAAATTGGTTGGGAAGAATATCAAGTTCAAAGATTTGGGCTTGATCATTATTGATGAAGAACAGAAGTTCGGCGTGGCGGTGAAAGACAAACTCAAATTATTCAAAGCGTCAGTTGATACCTTGACTTTAACAGCTACACCTATCCCGAGAACTTTGCAATTTTCCTTAATGGGCGCCAGAGATCTGTCGATCATTAATACGCCACCGGCTAACCGGCAACCCGTAGACACAGAACTGGTAACCTTTAACGAAGAGATCATTCGCGATGCAATCGCCTATGAAATCGGACGTAGCGGTCAGGTGTTTTTTGTACACAACCGCGTTCAGAATATCCATGAAGTAGCAGGGATGGTTGCTCGACTGTGTCCGGGAGCGAAGATTGCAATTGGGCATGGGCAGATGGATGGTAA